>NZ_VNXE01000090.1:0-490 GCF_009820115.1 Escherichia sp. HH41S | reverse complement strand
AAAAGCGAGAGGTAATTATGCGTAAACTTTATGCCGCCATTTTGTCCGCAGCCATTTGTCTGGCCGTATCCGGTGCGCCTGCATGGGCGTCTGAACATCAGTCCACGCTGAGCGCGGGGTATCTTCATGCCTTGACGAACGTTCCCGGCAGCGATGATCTTAACGGGATTAACGTGAAATACCGTTATGAGTTTACGGACACACTGGGGCTGGTGACGTCATTCAGCTATGCAGGAGACAAGAATCGCCAGCTTACCCGTTACAGCGATACCCGCTGGCATGAAGATTCAGTGCGTAACCGCTGGTTCAGCGTGATGGCGGGGCCGTCTGTGCGCGTGAATGAATGGTTCAGCGCGTATGCGATGGCGGGTATGGCTTACAGCCGTGTTTCGACTTTCTCCGGGGATTATCTCCGCGTAACTGACAACAAGGGGAAAACGCACGACGTGCTGACCGGAAGTGATGACGGTCGCCACAGCAACACGTCTCT
>NZ_VNXE01000038.1:0-490 GCF_009820115.1 Escherichia sp. HH41S | reverse complement strand
AAAAGCGAGAGGTAATTATGCGTAAACTTTATGCCGCCATTTTGTCCGCAGCCATTTGTCTGGCCGTATCCGGTGCGTCTGCATGGGCGTCTGAACATCAGTCCACGCTGAGCGCGGGGTATCTTCATGCCTCGACGAACGTTTCCGGCAGCGATGATCTGAACGGGATTAACGTGAAATACCGTTATGAGTTTACGGACACTCTGGGAATGGTGACGTCATTCAGCTATGCAGGAGACAAGAATCGCCAGCTGACCCGTTACAGCGATACCCGCTGGCATGAAGATTCCGTTCGTAACCGCTGGTTCAGCGTAATGGCGGGGCCGTCTGTGCGCGTGAATGAATGGTTCAGCGCGTATGCGATGGCGGGTGTAGTTTACAGCCGTGTGTCGACTTTCTCCGGGGATTATCTTCGCGTAACTGACAACAAGGGGAAAACGCACGACGTGCTGACCGGAAGTGATGACGGTCGCCACAGCAACACGTCTCT
>NZ_VNXE01000060.1:0-491 GCF_009820115.1 Escherichia sp. HH41S | reverse complement strand
CAGGCGGCGAACGAGGCCGCGACGAAAGGGTTTGATGACCAGACCCGCCGCCTGAAAGAGAACATGGGCACGCTGGAAACCTGGGCAGACAGGACAGCACGGGCATTCAAATCCATGTGGGATGCGGTGCTGGATATTGGTCGTCCTGATACCGCGCAGGAGATGCTGATTAAGGCAGAGGCCGCGTTTAAGAAAGCGGACGATATCTGGAATCTGCGCAAGGATGATTATTTTGTTAACGATGAAGCGCGGGCGCGTTACTGGGATGATCGTGAAAAGGCCCGTCTTGCGCTTGAAGCCGCCCGAAAGAAGGCTGAGCAGCAGAGTCAACAGGACAAAAATGCGCAGCAGCAGAGCGATACCGAAGCGTCACGGCTGAAATATACCGAAGAGGCGCAGAAGGCTTACGAACGGCTGCAGACGCCGCTGGAGAAATATACCGCCCGTCAGGAAGAACTGAACAAGGCACTGAAAGACGGGAAAATCCTGCA
>NZ_VNXE01000054.1:0-509 GCF_009820115.1 Escherichia sp. HH41S | reverse complement strand
CAGGCGGCGAACGAGGCCGCGACGAAAGGGTTTGATGACCAGACCCGCCGCCTGAAAGAGAACATGGGCACGCTGGAGACCTGGGCAGACAGGACAGCACGGGCATTCAAATCCATGTGGGATTCGGTGCTGGATATTGGTCGCCCGGACACTGCCCAGGGAATGCTGGAGAAAGCAGAAAAGGCTTTTGATGAGGCGGACAAAAAATGGCAGTGGTATCAGAGCCGAAGCCACCGGCGCGGTAAAACCTCAGCATTTCTTGCCAATCTCCGGGGAGCATGGGAGGACAGAGCGAATGCGCAACTTGGGCTTTCAGCCGCCACGTTGCAGGCCGATCTTGAAAAGGCCAGAGAGATGGCAGCAAAGGACTGGGCCGAGTCTGAGGCATCACGGCTGAAATATACCGAAGAGGCGCAGAAGGCTTACGAACGCCTGCAGACGCCGCTGGAGAAATATACCGCCCGTCAGGAAGAACTGAACAAGGCACTGAAAGACGGGAAAATCCTGCA
>NZ_VNXE01000007.1:0-208218 GCF_009820115.1 Escherichia sp. HH41S | reverse complement strand
CCGTTGTTCCGTGTCAGTGGTGGCGCATTATAGGGAGTTATTCCGGCCTGACAAGAGGAAATTTAAAATAATTTTCCGACCGCGCATTTTTTCAGCAAAAGCCCCATTAATGTGCCATAAAACAAGCAATTTGCCGTTTTTGCAACCGTAATCACACTTCCTGGTGGCATACTAAGGAGGAATAAAAAGAAAAAGGAAGATTAGTAATGCCTTTAAGCGCACAACAGTTAGCTGCACAGAAAAACCTTTCGTATGTTCTGGCTGAGAAGCTGGCGCAACGGATCTTAAAAGGTGAATATGAACCCGGCACCATTTTGCCTGGTGAGATTGAGCTGGGCGAGCAATTTGGAGTGAGTCGTACAGCGGTACGCGAAGCGGTTAAAACGTTAACGGCAAAAGGGATGGTTTTACCGCGACCACGAATTGGTACCCGGGTCATGCCACAATCAAACTGGAATTTTCTTGATCAGGAATTGCTTACCTGGTGGATGACAGAAGAGAACTTTCATCAGGTCATCGATCACTTTCTGGTTATGCGTATCTGTCTGGAGCCGCAAGCTTGCCTACTGGCTGCAACGGTTGGCACCGCGGAACAGAAGGCGCATCTCAATACGTTAATGGCCGAAATGGTGGCATTAAAAGAGAACTTTCGCCGTGAACGCTGGATTGAGGTCGATATGGCCTGGCATGAGCATATCTATGAAATGAGCGCCAATCCGTTTTTGACCTCATTCGCCTCGCTCTTCCATTCGGTTTATCACACTTACTTCACGTCAATTACCAGCGACACAGTGATAAAGCTGGATCTGCACCAGGCGATTGTTGATGCGATTATCCAAAGCGATGGCGACGCGGCATTTAAAGCTTGTCAGGCGCTGCTACGCTCACCTGATAAGTGACACCCCGATAACAGGACATTGAATGAGCGATAAAAAGAAGCGCAGTATGGCGGGTTTGCCGTGGATCGCGGCGATGGCCTTCTTCATGCAGGCACTTGATGCCACTATTCTGAATACCGCCTTACCCGCAATCGCTCATAGCCTTAATCGTTCTCCTCTCGCGATGCAATCAGCCATCATCAGTTACACGCTGACGGTGGCGATGCTTATTCCGGTAAGCGGATGGCTAGCCGATCGCTTCGGTACGCGTCGCATATTTACCCTTGCCGTGAGTCTGTTCACATTGGGTTCTCTGGCCTGCGCACTTTCTAACTCGCTACCACAGCTGGTTGTCTTCCGGGTTATTCAGGGGATAGGTGGCGCAATGATGATGCCTGTTGCTCGGCTGGCCTTACTGCGTGCTTATCCTCGTAATGAGCTTCTTCCTGTATTGAATTTTGTCGCCATGCCGGGTCTGGTGGGGCCAATTTTAGGCCCCGTACTTGGCGGCGTGCTGGTCACCTGGGCAACCTGGCACTGGATATTTTTAATCAATATCCCCATAGGTATTGCCGGCCTTCTTTACGCGCGCAAACATATGCCCAATTTCACCACCGCACGACGCAGATTCGATATCACTGGCTTTTTGCTGTTTGGCCTCAGCCTTGTTCTCTTCTCAAGCGGAATAGAGCTATTCGGTGAAAAGATTGTCGCCAGTTGGATTGCCTTGACGGTAATTGTCACCAGCATCGGGTTACTGCTTCTCTATATTCTCCATGCACGACGCACGCTAAACCCATTAATTTCATTAGATTTATTTAAAACCCGCACTTTCTCGATCGGTATAGTAGGCAATATTGCAACCCGTCTGGGGACCGGCTGTGTACCGTTCCTTATGCCATTGATGTTACAGGTAGGATTTGGTTATCAGGCGTTTATTGCCGGCTGTATGATGGCACCGACAGCGTTAGGTTCCATTATTGCAAAATCGATGGTTACCCAAGTCTTACGTCGTCTGGGCTATCGCCATACGTTAGTGGGGATCACGGTAATTATTGGGCTAATGATCGCTCAGTTCTCTTTGCAATCACCAGCAATGGCGATATGGATGCTGATCTTGCCGTTGTTTATATTAGGGATGGCTATGTCGACGCAATTTACCGCGATGAATACCATCACACTTGCCGATCTGACCGATGACAACGCCAGCAGCGGTAACAGTGTTCTGGCGGTCACGCAGCAACTGTCTATCAGTTTAGGCGTTGCTGTAAGTGCGGCCGTCCTTCGCGTTTATGAAGGGATGGAAGGCACAACGACTGTCGAACAATTCCACTATACGTTTATCACAATGGGCATTATTACTGTTGCTTCAGCAGCAATGTTCATGCTTCTGAAAACAACTGATGGTAATAATTTGATCAAAAGACAGCGTAAATCTAAGCCGAACCGCGTTCCATCAGAATCGGAGTAAGTTGTAATCGTTGTTGCTGAAGGGTCGGTTGGGTTATCCGATGGATGAGTACATCAATCGCCAGCTCCCCCAGTTCATCTTTCGGTTGATGGATAGTGGTTAATGGTGGCGTCATAAAGCTTGCCAGTTCGATATCGTCATAGCCAATCACCGCGATATCCTGCGGAACCTGTAACTCTGCCTGATATAGCGCCTGGTAAACGCCAACAGCCATAGCGTCATTTCCGGTAAAGACGGCCTGAGGACGCAGCGGATGTGATAACAGTTGGCGCATGGCGTCAAACCCGCCGTTAAATTCAAAATCACCAGTGACTTCATAGCCATCAGGAATGTTGAGACCCGCACGTTTCATCGCCGCCCGATAACCTTCCAACCGCAGGCGCGCCGGGGTTTTATCCAGCGGGCCGGTAATACAGGCGATACGGGTATGACCTTTATCGATCAGATATTGCGTTGCTAAGTCTCCGCCCAGCAACGAATTATCCTGAATGAGATCGCTGTCGCCATCGAATGGTGCCCAGTCCATCATCACGGTAGGCACTGTCGGATAACGTTGCATGATTTCACGCGAAGGCTGATGCGTTTCGGTGCACAGTAACAGCAAGCCATCAACGCGTTTTTGCATCAGCGTTTCCAGATTGCGATTCATCCGCTGTTCATCGCCTTCGGTATTGCAAAGGACAAGACTATAACCGCGTTCGAAGCAGCTGCGTTCAACGCCACGCACCAGTTCAGAATAGAAAGGATTGGTACTGGCAGTGATCAACATGCCAATGGTATGTGTTTGATTGAGTTTGAGGCTACGCGCCAGAGCTGATGGCGCGTAATTGAGTTCTTTAATCGCCGCTTCAACTTTGGCGGTAATCGCTTCACTGACGAAGCGATCTTTATTGATAACGTGAGAAACTGTTGAGGTAGAAACGCCCGCCAGGCGGGCAACATCTTTCATTGTAGCCAAGCGTCACCTCTGCCTGTCTAAAAATGCGTCGATCTCTTCACGCCACGGTACGGAAGGTTGTGCGCCTTTACGTGTTACGGCAATCGCAGCGGCGGCATGGGCAAAACGAATCGCCTCTGGCAATGGTTTTTCTTCCAGCAACGCCGTGATTAACGCGCCGTTAAAAGTATCTCCGGCAGCAATGGTATCGACAGCCTGCACCCGGAATCCAGGAACGCGCTGACCTTCACCATTCACGCTAGCCCATACACCACGACTTCCTAAAGTAATCAGTACAGTACGGATACCTTTTTCATGCAGTGCCTGCGCCGCTTTCGCTGCATCTTCATCATTTTCAACACGAATATCGGTGAGCTTTTCTGCTTCCGTTTCGTTTGGCGTAATAATGTCCACCAGTTCCAGCAGTTCGTCAGGAAGTTCACGAGCCGGAGCTGGGTTAAGCGCAACGATAGTCTTATTTTGATGGGCGATTTTCGCCGCTGCCATCACACTTTCGAGTGGTGATTCCAGCTGCATTAATAATGCTGACGCGTTGGCAATACGCTCACGTTGCGCTTCCACCAGCGTCGGGGAAAGGGCAGCATTAGCGCCGGCATGAATACCGATGACATTCTCACCTTCGCCATTAACAAAAATCAGCGCCACACCTGTTGATTCGCCTTTGATCACGCTCACCGGAGAAATATCGATGTTATCAGTGGCGAGCTGCTGGCGAACGCTTTCACCAATGCTGTCATCACCCGTACAGGCAATAAACGCGATATTCGCACCGCTACGCCCTGCAGCCACAGCCTGATTCGCGCCTTTGCCGCCAAATGCAACCTGATAGTGGTTACCGGTTACGGTTTCGCCTGGAGTAGGAAAAGATTGAAGATTAAGAATGTGGTCAGCATTAATGCTGCCAAGAACAACGAGGCTGCCTGCGTTTTGCATATTCGGGATGTCCATAAAATGCGCCACCGTGTTAGGGTGGCGCGTGCCCTGCTTTTCTTTATTTTACACGTTCATCTGTCGATGACGTATTTATGTCACCATCAGGTCATACAACCTGATTAAAACTACTGCTTAACAACCAGTTTCAGATCAACCGGATACTTAGCCTGAACTTTCTCGCCTTTCAGCACTTTATCGGCGGTTTCGACGCCTTTCGCGCCAATCTGATCGGGTAGCTGAGCGATAGTCGCTGCTAGTTTGCCATCATTCACCGCTTTTTCGCCATCCGGTGTACCGTCAAATCCGACGACCATCACATCCGATTTACCGGCAGTTTGCAGTGCGCGCAGCGCGCCCAGCGCCATTTCATCATTCTGCGCGAACACAGCCTGAACATCCGGATGAGCGGTCAACAGGTTCTGCATTACGTTCAAACCTTTGGTACGGTCAAAATCCGCTGGCTGGCTGGCAAGAACATTAAACTTGTGAGCAGCAACGGCCTGCTGGAAACCTTCGCCACGCTCACGGGCTGCGGAGGTACCGGCAATGCCTTGCAGCTCGATAACTTTGGCACCTTCACCCGCTTTCTTCGCGATATAATCCCCCGCGATTTTGCCGCCCAGTACGTTATCAGAAGCAATATGGCTCACTACTTCACCTTTCGTGGCCTGGCGGTCAAGAGTGATAACCGGGATGTTCGCTTGGTTAGCCATCTTCACAGCATTACCCACTGCGTCGGAGTCGGTCGGGTTAATCAGCAGAATTTTGGTGCCGCGAACGGTTAAGTCCTGTACGTTCGCCAGCTCTTTCGCCGGGTTATTCTGGGAGTCCAGCACCACCAGGTTATAGCCGAGTTTATCCGCCTCTTTCTGCGCGCCATCTTTCAGCGATACAAAGAACGGGTTGTTAAGCGTGGAAACCACCAGCGCGATGGTGTCTTTTGCCATCGCATTCGCACTGACGGTGGCGCTTAGCGCAACAGCGGAAACCAGGGTAGCCAGTTTTTTCATGTTCATATTCAAGATGTCCTGTAGTCGTTATTACTGTTTTTTGTTGTCTACCAGCACCGCCAGCAAAATCACCACCGCTTTGACGATCATCTGGTAATAGGAGGAAACACCTAACAAATTCAATCCATTATTAAGGAAGCCAAGAATTAATGCGCCGATCAACGTCCCAACAATGCGACCTTTTCCGCCCGCCAGACTCGTACCGCCCAGAACCACCGCAGCAATGGCATCCAGCTCATAGCCAGTCCCCGCAGTGGGTTGTGCGGAGGAGAGACGCGCCACTTCAATGATCCCGGCCAGCGATGCCAGCAGACCACAAAGAGAATAGACGATGATTTTGATTTTATTGACGTTGATACCAGAAAGACGTGTAGCCGCTTCGTTGCCGCCCAGCGCGTAGATGTAACGCCCCAAACGTGTGTGATGCAGCATGTACCAGGCCGCGAGGAACACAATTCCCATGATCCAGACTGGCGTTGGTACGCCCAACGGACGACCAATACCAAACCAGCCGAACAGATCGGCGTTCTCAGTAAAGCCGGTATTCACTGGGCTCCCGTTGGTATAAACCATGGTCACGCCGCGCAGTAAAAGCATCATAACCAGCGTAGCGATAAACGCCTGGACACGACCTTTCGCTACAATCACCCCGGTTACCGCACCAATAGCGGCACCTAACGCGAGAGCGGCAGCGACAGCCACCAGCGCATTGACTTCAATGCCGACGATAGATGCAGCTACTGCGCCAGTCAGCGCCAACAGAGAACCTACTGACAAGTCGATGCCCGACGTCAGGATCACCAGCGTCATCCCGACCGCCATAATGGCATTCACCGAGGTTTGCTGGAGAATATTGAATAAGTTATTGATGGTGAAAAAGTTCGGGCTTAACGTCGAGACAATCGCGATCAGCACCAGCAGAGCGATAAGCGATTTCTGCTCCATCAGCCACGCTTTCGTGAAATAACGGCGACCAGAGACAGTCTGGGTTGTCATTTTTTTACTCCTGATTCACGCGATTAAGCTTGCCCACAGCGGCAGCCATTAACACTTCCTGGGTGGCCTGCTCACGAGTAAATTCCCCGCTGAGATGCCCTTCATGCATGACGATGATGCGATCGCTCATGCCTAATACTTCTGGCATCTCCGATGACACCAGAATGATGCTCAAGCCATCGGCTTTGAACTGGTTAATCAGTTGATAGATCTCTTTTTTCGCACCAACATCTACGCCACGGGTAGGTTCATCAAGAATCAACACTTTGGGGCGTGTCATCAGTCCACGGGCAATCGCCACTTTTTGCTGATTGCCACCGGAGAGCAAACCAATTGCCTGTTCCATCGACGGCGTTTTCACATTAAACAGACGAATAAAATCACTCACTGCCTGCTGTTCATCGGCATGCTTCAAACTGCCGCCAGTACGGCTAAAGTAACGCAGCGCAGTCAGCGACATATTCTCTTTGACTGACATACCCAGCACTAAACCGTCACGTTTGCGGTCTTCGGAGATATACACAATGCCGTTTGCCAGGCCATCCTGCGGTGAACGGGTAACGACTTCATGCCCATCCAGAGTGACGTAACCGCTGGTGCGCGGCAGTGCGCCGTAGAGCACTTTCATCAGTTCAGTACGACCTGCGCCCATCAAACCAGAGACGCCAAGAATTTCACCTTTGCGTAAGGTAAATGAAACATCATTAACGCCAGGTCCGCAGAGATTATCGACTTTCAGGCGGATATCGCCCGGCGCTTTGTCCAGGTGTGGATATTGATCTTCCAGCTTGCGGCCCACCATCATCTCAATCAGCGAATCTTCGGTCAGTGATGCCACTTCGCGCTCAGCAATAAATTGCCCATCACGAAAAACGGTAACGTCATCGCAAATCTCGAAGATTTCTTTCATGCGGTGGGAGATATAGACAATACCGCGGCCTTGCGATTTCAGCTCGCGGATGACGCGGAACAGGGATTCGGTTTCGGTATCGGTCAGCGCATCGGTCGGTTCATCCATAATGATGACTTTCGACTCAAAGCTCAGCACTTTGGCAATTTCAACCATTTGCTGGTCACCGATGGAAAGATCGCCCACCAGCTTGTCACTTTTAAAACGCAGGTTAAGTTTAGCCAGCAATTTATCCGCTTCGGCATACATGGTTTTCCAGTCAATTTTGCCAAAGCGATTAACAAACTCACGGCCGAGGAAAATATTTTCGGCAATGGTTAACTGCGGGATCAGGTTCAGTTCCTGATGGATGATTCCAATGCCGGCTTCCTGGGAGGATTTCGGCCCGGTAAACGTTGTTTCTTTCCCCAGCCATAAAAGCGTACCGGCATCACGCGTATAGATACCAGTAAGCACTTTCATCATGGTGGATTTACCCGCGCCGTTTTCACCCACCAGCGCCATTACACGCCCCGGATAGACATTTAACGCGGCGCCCGAGAGGGCTTTTACGCCCGGAAAGGCTTTATCAATGCCTTTAAGCTGTAGTAATGCTTCCATGACGGCCTCAGAACGTCACGCCAGCACAGAGAATGATATTCGCATACGGAGAACATTCTCCGCTGCGAATTACCGCCTGACTTTCTGCGGTTTGTTGTTTGAATTGTTCATGCGTGGTGTAACGAATTTCAATGGTATTTCCCTGGTGTTGTTGCAGCTGCTCAAGGTGAGTGAGCAACGTTTCGTGGAGTTGCGGATTATGTTGTTTGATCTCTTCCGCGATAATGGCAGCCTCGACCTGCATTTCATTTGTGACGACGCCCAGCACCTGCATAAAAGAAGGTATCCCCTGGGTTAATGCCATATCGATACGCGTTGTACTTTTGGGGATGGGTAAACCAGCATCACACACCACCAACGTATCGGTATGTCCCAGACGGGAGATCACCGAAGAAATATCAGAATTAAGAACGGTGCCTTTTTTCATTTTTTTCTCCATCAGCGAAACGTTTCGCTGACCCGCAGTTTAATCCTGACTGAGTTGGGAAAACCATCGTGACGTTACGGAAATGTGATCAACATCGAAACGTTTTACATGGTGATTAACCATGAAAACAAAAACGCCCCCTTATGGAGAAAGGAGGCGTCTGGCGTTAAATTTCGACCTGAGTACCCAGTTCGATAACCCTGTTTGGCGGGATTTCAAATTGATCCGGTGCGCGCAGCGCATTACGTTGCAACAGCAAATACAGCTTGCCGCGCAAACGCAAATACCACGGACGTTTGCCGAGGATCAGTGATTCATGCGACATAAAGAAGGAGGTTTCCATCATCCGGCAACTTAATCCTTCCAGACCGCAGCGGTGGAATACTTCTTCCACGTTTGGCGTTTCTCGCCAACCATAACTTGCCACCACGCGCCAGAAAGTGGGCGACAGTTGTTCAATCTGTACCCGACGGACGTTATGGACATAAGGCGCGTCTTCGGTGCGCAGAGTTAACAGAATCACCCGCTCATGCAATACCTTGTTATGTTTAAGGTTATGCATCAGCGCAAAGGGAATGACGTTGATTGCACGTGACATATACACCGCGGTCCCAGGCACGCGAACGGGCGGTGATTTCTCCAGCGAAGCAATCATCGCCTCCAGAGAGTTGCCATGTTCATGCATCCGCCGCAGCAAGCGGAAACGCTCGCTCTTCCAGGTAGTCATCACGATAAACATTACCGTACCGAGACTCAGTGGCAACCAGCCGCCGGAGAGCAGTTTATCGAGGTTAGCGGTGAACAATGGAATATCAACACAAAGGAAAGCAATCAGGATCAGCGCAACAAAATACTTATTCCAGTGCCAGTTCTGACGTGCCACGGTAGTTGAGAGAATAGACGTCAGTACCATGGTTCCGGTCACCGCAATCCCGTACGCCGCCGCCAGGTTGCTGGAGTGCTCAAAGCTGACGATCACAATCACGACCGCGACATAGAGCATCCAGTTCACAAACGGAATATAGATTTGCCCAGACTCCATTTCGGAGGTGTGAATAATGCGCATCGGCGACAAATATCCCAGACGTACGGCCTGACGCGTCAATGAGAAGACGCCAGAGATAACTGCCTGCGAGGCAATTACCGTCGCCAGTGCGGCGATGATCAGCAGCGGGATCAGCGCCCAGTCCGGTGCCAACAGGAAGAACGGGTTCTTAATTGCTTCCGGGTTCTTTAACAACAGCGCTCCCTGACCGAAGTAATTAAGAGTTAAGGAAGGCAATACGACGGTGAACCACGCCAGACGAATCGGGAACTTACCAAAGTGCCCCATATCAGCATACAGCGCCTCGACCCCCGTAATCGACAGCACCACTGCCCCTAATGCAATAAAAGAAACCGTTTTGTATTCAAGGAAGAAATGCACCGCCCACATCGGATTCAGCGCATGCAGCACTTCCGGGTTAGCAATAATGCTACGTAACCCCAGTACTGCCAGAATCAAAAACCAGGTCAGCATGATCGGCGCAAACAGCTTACCGACCATAGCCGTGCCATGTTTTTGAATCATAAATAGTAAAGTGAGAACGATGATTGAGAGGGGAACTATCCAGGTATCCAGCTGCGGGGCGACGATTTCCAGACCTTCAATGGCAGACATCACCGAAATAGCGGGTGTAATGACGACTTCACCATAGAAAAAGCTGCCGCCGATTAATCCCATAATCACCAGCATTGATGTGGTTCGCGCCGACGTATTGCGCCCGGCAAGCGACATCAACGTCAGAATGCCCCCTTCCCCGGCGTTATCTGCCCGCATCACGAAGGTGAGATATTTAATGGAAACCACAAAGATTAGCAGCCAGAAGATCAGCGATAAAAAGCCAAACACGGCATCGCGTTCAACGCCAAAACCAAACTGGCCGGACAAACATTCACGAAGTGTATATAACGGGCTGGTACCAATATCGCCGTAGACAACTCCAATCGCCGCGAGGGTAATCGCGGGCAACGATTGCTTATTATCAGTGCTCATAGACTAGTCTTTCGTTGAAATATGAAATGTGTGCTTAGTCCCTTGGCCCACAAAAAAGCGCACAGTATGCACGATTAACGACAAAATCGTACTCCTAAATGCGGCCACATTAACCTGGCTCAAAGAAAAATAGACCTCTTTTGAGACTATTTTAGCCACCAGTAAGAAACGTCTATACTCGCAATTTACGCAGAACTTTTGACGAAAGGACGCCACTTCATTATGGCTCACCCTCATTTATTAGCGGAAAGAATTTCCCGCCTGAGCAGTTCGTTGGAAAAGGGGCTTTATGAACGTAGCCACGCCATCCGCTTGTGTTTATTAGCGGCATTAAGTGGTGAAAGTGTGTTCCTCCTTGGCCCGCCAGGCATTGCCAAAAGTTTGATCGCCCGGCGCTTAAAATTCGCCTTTCAGAATGCCCGCGCGTTTGAATATCTGATGACCCGCTTCTCCACGCCGGAAGAAGTTTTTGGTCCCCTTTCTATTCAGGCGCTAAAAGATGAAGGGCGCTATGAACGTTTAACCAGCGGTTACCTGCCGGAAGCAGAAATCGTCTTTCTGGATGAGATCTGGAAAGCGGGCCCGGCAATTCTTAATACCTTGCTCACCGCCATTAACGAGCGCCAGTTCCGCAACGGTGCACACGTAGAAAAAATCCCGATGCGTCTGCTGGTGGCGGCCTCCAACGAGCTGCCGGAAGCAGACAGCAGTCTGGAAGCGTTATATGACCGCATGCTGATTCGTCTGTGGTTAGATAAAGTGCAGGATAAAGCGAATTTCCGCTCCATGCTGACCAGTCAACAGGATGAAAATGACAATCCGGTTCCTGCCTCCTTGCAGGTCACTGATGAAGAATATGAACGCTGGCAGAAAGAGATTGGTGAAATTACGCTGCCCGATCATGTATTTGAGCTGATTTTTATGCTGCGCCAGCAACTGGATAAATTACCGGATGCGCCTTATGTCTCGGATCGTCGCTGGAAAAAAGCGATCCGCTTATTGCAGGCCAGCGCCTTTTTTAGCGGTCGCAGTGCTGTTGCCCCGGTAGATCTCATTTTGCTGAAAGATTGCCTGTGGTATGACGCGCAAAGCCTGAATTTGATACAACAACAAATTGATGTATTGATGACCGGTCATGCCTGGCAACAGCAAGGGATGTTGACCCGCCTGGGCGCGATTGTGCAACGTCACCTGCAACTACAGCAGCAACAAAGCGATAAAACAGCCTTAACGGTAATTCGTCTGGGCGGCATTTTCAGCCGTCGTCAGCAGTATCAACTCCCTGTTAACGTTACTGCTTCCACTCTGACTCTGCTGCTGCAAAAACCGTTAAAACTGCATGATATGGAAGTGGTTCATATCTCCTTTGAGCGTAGCGCGCTGGAACAGTGGCTGAGCAGAGGTGGTGAAATTCGCGGCAAACTGAACGGTATCGGCTTTGCCCAGAAACTGAATCTGGAAGTTGATAGCGCCCAACATCTTGTCGTACGCGATGTAAGTTTACAAGGCAGTACGCTGGCACTTCCCGGTTCATCGGCTGAAGGTCTGCCAGGTGAAATAAAACAACAACTGGAAGAGCTTGAAAGCGACTGGCGCAAGCAACACGCTTTATTCAGCGAACAGCAAAAATGTCTGTTTATCCCTGGCGACTGGTTAGGTCGCATTGAAGCCAGCCTACAGGATGTCGGCACCCAGATTCGCCAGGCACAACAATGCTAACGCTGGATACGCTTAATGTGATGCTGGCCGTCAGCGAAGAGGGATTGATCGAAGAGATGATCATCGCGCTGCTGGCCTCACCGCAGCTGGCAGTCTTCTTTGAAAAATTCCCACGACTGAAGGCGGCAATCACTGATGATGTTCCCCGCTGGCGTGAGGCGCTGCGCAGTCGGCTGAAAGATGCCCGAGTCCCGCCGGAACTCACCGAAGAGGTGATGTGCTATCAGGAAAGCCAGCTCCTCTCCACGCCGCAGTTTATTGTGCAGCTACCACAGATCCTGGACTTACTGCATCGTCTGAATTCCCCATGGGCAGAACAAGCCCGACAGTTGGTTGATGCTAACAGCACGATCACTTCAGCGTTACACACACTTTTTCTCCAGCGTTGGCGTTTAAGTCTGATCGTGCAAGCAACGACGTTAAATCAACAGCTATTAGAAGAAGAACGCGAACAACTGTTGAGTGAAGTTCAGGAACGCATGACGCTGAGCGGGCAACTTGAACCGATTCTCGCAGATAACAATACCGCAGCTGGTCGTCTGTGGGATATGAGCGCCGGTCAGCTTAAACGTGGCGACTATCAGTTGATTGTGAAATACGGTGAATTTCTTAACGAACAGCCGGAACTGAAACGCCTGGCAGAACAGTTGGGGCGTTCCCGGGAAGCCAAATCAATACCGCGCAACGATGCGCAGATGGAAACCTTCCGTACCATGGTGCGCGAACCGGCGACCGTTCCTGAGCAGGTTGATGGACTGCAACAAAGCGATGATATTTTACGCCTTCTACCACCGGAACTGGCGACGCTGGGGATAACGGAACTGGAGTATGAGTTTTACCGTCGGCTGGTGGAAAAACAATTGCTCACCTATCGCCTTCACGGTGAGTCGTGGCGTGAAAAAGTTATCGAACGCCCGGTAGTTCATAAAGATTACGACGAACAGCCGCGCGGACCGTTTATTGTCTGCGTGGATACTTCCGGCTCAATGGGCGGCTTTAATGAACAGTGTGCGAAAGCGTTCTGTCTGGCATTGATGCGCATAGCCCTCGCTGAAAATCGTCGCTGCTTTATTATGTTATTTTCCACCGAGATCGTCCGTTATGAGCTTTCAGGCCCACAAGGTATTGAGCAAGCGATCCGCTTTTTAAGTCAGCAGTTTCGTGGTGGCACCGATCTTGCCAGTTGTTTTCGCGCCATTATGGAACGCTTGCAAAGTCGGGAGTGGTTTGACGCCGATGCGGTGGTGATTTCTGATTTTATCGCCCAGCGGTTGCCTGACGACGTGACGAGCAAAGTGAAAGAGTTGCAGCGGGTACATCAGCATCGCTTTCATGCCGTGGCGATGTCAGCGCACGGCAAACCCGGCATCATGCGCATTTTCGATCATATCTGGCGCTTTGATACCGGGATGCGAAGCCGCCTGCTCAGACGCTGGCGGCGATAAATTATTACAGCAGAGAAGGGACGCTCTCGCGAACAGCAGTAGGCCATACACCACACTGAACCTGACCGATATGTGGCAGTTGCAACAGCAGCATGGTCAAACGAGACTGGCCAATACCGCCGCCAATGGTCTGCGGCATTTCACCGCGCAGCAGCGCCTGATGCCACTCCAGCTGCAGACGATCTTCATCCCCGGTCAGCGCCAGCTGATGTTTCAACGTATCGGCATCCACGCGGATCCCCATGGAAGAAAGCTCAAACGCATCTTCCAGTACCGGGTTCCATACCAGAATATCGCCGTTCAGACCCGCATGGCCCAGCTCTGACGGGGTGCTCCAGTCATCATAATCCGGTGCGCGCACGTCGTGGCGATGACCATCACTCAACTTGCCGCCAATCCCGACGAGGAATACCGCGCCAAGATCTTTCGCAATCGCCCGCTCACGTCCTTTGGCATCGAGATCCGGATAACGAGCCAGTAACTCCTGGCTGTGTACGAAGTGGATCTGATCCGGCAGGAACGGTGCCAGGCCAAACTCTTCGCTAACCGCAGCTTCGGTTGCTTTAATTCCCGCCCAGATCGCCTCTACCGTGCTTTTCAGAGTCGAGAATTGACGCTCGCCGTCGCCCATTACGCGTTCCCAGTCCCACTGGTCAACATAGACCGAGTGCAACGGGGAAAGACGGTCTTCATCGGGGCGAAGGGCTTTCATGTGCGTGTACAGCCCTTCGCCCGCGCTGAAGTCGTGTTGCCCTAAGGTCTGACGTTTCCACTTCGCCAGTGAATGAACCACTTCGAACTGGGCATCAGGCAGAGCTTTCACTTTTACCTGCACCGCTTTTTCACAGCCCGACAAGTTATCCTGCGTGCCATCCCCCACACGGCTAAGAATCGGCGCCTGGACTTCAATCAGCCCCAGACGTTCTTCCAGTTGACGAGAAAAGTGAGATTTCACGAAGCTAATTTGACGTTGTTTGGCAATGTAAGCGGTTTTCATTTTTTATACTCCTGCGTCCTGTTGCTTATGATTAAGCAACAAAAACCGACACATATGCAATAATCATTCAATAAAAAGCTTCATGCACTTTTGATTCATTAAAAAAGAGGGCTAAAATAGAATGAATCATCAATCCGCATAAGAAAATCCTATGGAAAATTATCTGATCGACAATCTGGACCGTGGCATCCTGGAAGCATTAATGGGCAATGCGCGCACCGCTTACGCCGAACTGGCGAAACAATTTGGCGTCAGTCCGGGGACAATTCACGTTCGAGTAGAGAAAATGAAGCAGGCGGGGATCATTACCGGGGCACGTATTGATGTCAGCCCGAAGCAGCTCGGTTATGACGTAGGCTGCTTTATCGGCATTATATTAAAGAGCGCCAAAGACTATCCTTCCGCGCTGGCAAAGCTGGAAAGCCTCGATGAAGTCACTGAAGCCTATTACACAACTGGCCACTACAGCATCTTTATCAAAGTGATGTGCCGTTCGATCGATGCTCTCCAGCATGTACTTATCAACAAGATCCAAACAATTGATGAAATTCAGTCCACCGAGACACTGATCGTCCTGCAAAACCCGATCATGCGTACCATTAAGCCATGATCAGCTTTTTTAATCCCATACTTTTCCACAGGTAGATCCCAACGCGTTCACAGCGTACAATACGCCACTCTTAATAAAGGTGGCGGTTTATGGCAGATATCACTCTTATCAGCGGCAGCACCCTCGGCGGTGCCGAATATGTGGCAGAACACCTGGCTGAAAAGCTGGAAGAGGCGGGTTTTACCACCGAAACGCTGCACGGTCCGCTGTTGGAAGATTTATCTGCCTCGGGGATCTGGCTGGTTATCAGCTCAACCCACGGTGCCGGAGATATTCCGGACAACCTTTCTCCTTTCTATGAAGCATTGCAGGAACAGAAGCCCGATCTTTCTGCGGTCCGCTTTGGCGCTATCGGTATTGGCAGTCGTGAATATGACACCTTTTGTGGGGCTATCGATAAACTCGAGGCAGAACTCAAAAATTCCGGTGCAAAACAGACAGGCGAAACACTGAAGATCAACATCCTTGATCACGACATTCCGGAAGATCCGGCAGAAGAATGGCTGGGCTCGTGGATTAATTTACTCAAATAAGTATACAGATCGTGCGATCTGTTGTGGATAACTCTGTCAGGAAGCTTGGATCAACCGGTAGTTATCCAAAGAACAACGGTTGTTCAGTTTTTGAGTTGTGTATAACCCCTCATTCTGATCCCAGCTTATACGGTCCAGGATCACCGATCATTCACAGTTAATGATCCTTTCCAGGTTGTTGATCTTAAACGCCGGATCCTTGTTATCCACAGGGAAGTGCGATCCTAATAAGAGATCACAATAGAACAGATCTCTAAATAAATAGATCTTCTTTTTAATACCCAGGATCCCAGGTCTTTCTCAAGCCGACAAAGTTGAGTAGAATCCACGGCCCGGGCTTCAATCCATTTTCATACCGCGTTATGCGAGGCAATCACCATGTTTTATCCGGATCCTTTTGACGTCATCATCATTGGCGGGGGTCATGCAGGCACCGAGGCCGCGATGGCCGCGGCGCGTATGGGTCAACAGACTCTGCTTTTGACACACAATATCGACACTCTGGGGCAGATGAGCTGCAACCCGGCAATCGGCGGTATTGGGAAGGGACATCTGGTAAAAGAAGTGGATGCACTCGGCGGTCTGATGGCGAAAGCGATCGATCAGGCGGGTATCCAGTTTAGGATACTAAACGCAAGCAAGGGACCGGCAGTTCGCGCTACCCGAGCTCAGGCGGATCGTGTGCTCTACCGTCAGGCGGTACGTACGGCGCTGGAGAACCAACCGAACCTGATGATCTTCCAGCAGGCGGTTGAAGATCTTATTGTCGAAAACGATCGCGTGGTCGGTGCTGTTACCCAAATGGGACTGAAGTTCCGTGCCAAAGCCGTCGTGCTCACCGTTGGGACGTTCCTCGACGGTAAAATTCATATCGGTCTGGATAACTACAGCGGTGGCCGTGCTGGTGATCCGCCGTCCATTCCGCTCTCTCGCCGTTTGCGTGAACTGCCGCTGCGCGTTGGTCGTCTGAAAACCGGGACACCGCCGCGTATTGATGCGCGTACTATCGACTTCAGCGTGCTGGCACAACAGCATGGCGATAACCCAATGCCGGTATTCTCGTTTATGGGCAATGCGTCCCAGCATCCACAGCAGGTGCCGTGTTATATCACTCATACCAACGAGAAAACCCATGATGTGATCCGCAGTAACCTCGATCGTAGCCCAATGTACGCAGGGGTGATCGAAGGTGTCGGCCCACGCTACTGCCCGTCGATCGAAGACAAAGTCATGCGCTTCGCCGACAGAAATCAGCATCAGATCTTCCTTGAACCGGAAGGGCTGACCTCTAACGAAATTTATCCGAACGGTATCTCCACCAGCCTGCCGTTCGATGTGCAGATGCAAATCGTCCGCTCCATGCAGGGGATGGAAAACGCGAAGATCGTGCGTCCGGGTTATGCCATTGAGTATGACTTCTTCGATCCACGCGACCTGAAACCGACGCTGGAGAGCAAGTTTATCCAGGGGCTGTTCTTTGCTGGTCAGATTAACGGCACTACCGGTTATGAAGAAGCCGCTGCGCAAGGTTTGCTGGCCGGTCTTAACGCTGCCCGTCTGTCTGCTGACAAAGAAGGTTGGGCTCCGGCGCGTTCTCAGGCGTATCTCGGCGTACTGGTTGATGACCTGTGCACTTTAGGAACCAAAGAACCGTATCGTATGTTTACCTCGCGCGCAGAATATCGTCTGATGCTGCGCGAAGATAATGCGGATCTGCGTTTGACTGAAATTGGTCGTGAACTGGGCCTGGTGGATGACGAACGTTGGGCACGCTTTAACGAGAAACTTGAGAATATCGAGCGTGAGCGTCAGCGTCTGAAATCGACCTGGGTAACCCCGTCGGCGGAAGCTGCAGCCGAAGTGAATGCTCACCTGACTGCGCCGCTTTCCCGTGAAGCCAGTGGTGAAGATCTGCTGCGTCGTCCGGAAATGACTTATGAAAAATTAACCACGCTGACGCCGTTTGCCCCTGCGTTGACAGACGAACAGGCGGCGGAACAGGTTGAGATTCAGGTTAAATACGAAGGTTATATCGCGCGCCAGCAAGATGAGATCGAAAAGCAGCAGCGTAACGAGAATACCTTGCTGCCAGCGACGCTGGATTACCGCCAGGTATCCGGTCTTTCTAACGAAGTGATCGCCAAACTTAACGATCACAAACCGGCTTCTATCGGTCAGGCTTCGCGTATTTCTGGCGTCACGCCTGCTGCCATCTCCATTCTGCTGGTGTGGCTAAAAAAACAGGGTATGCTGCGTCGTAGCGCATAACGCATTAAAAATGCCTGGTAAGCACCCGCTTACCGGGCTACGCATCAAGAACAGGTAATCACCGTGCTCAACAAACTCTCCTCTCTGCTGAAAGACGCAGGAATTTCGCTTACCGATCACCAGAAAAACCAGCTTATTGCCTACGTGAATATGCTGCATAAATGGAATAAAGCGTACAACCTGACTTCGGTCCGCGATCCTAATGAGATGCTGGTACGCCATATTCTCGATAGCATTGTGGTGGCACCGTATCTGCAAGGTGATCGGTTTATCGATGTCGGCACCGGACCAGGACTGCCTGGCATTCCACTCTCTATCGTGCGTCCTGAAGCCCATTTCACGTTGTTGGATAGCCTTGGTAAACGCGTGCGTTTCCTTCGTCAGGTGCAACATGAGCTTAAACTGGAGAATATTGAGCCAGTACAGAGCAGGGTAGAAGAGTTTCCTTCTGAGCCGCCATTTGATGGCGTAATTAGCCGCGCCTTTGCCTCTCTGAACGATATGGTGAGCTGGTGCCACCATCTTCCTGGTGAGCAAGGTCGTTTCTACGCGCTGAAAGGCCAAATACCGGAAGATGAAATCGCTTTGTTGCCCGAAGAATATCAGGTCGAATCAGTGGTTAAACTTCACGTTCCGGCCCTGGATGGCGAACGTCATCTGGTGGTGATTAAAGCAAATAAAATTTAATTTTTATCAAAAAAAACATAAAAAAATGACCGGTTAGACTGTTAACAACAACCAGGTTTTCTACTGATATAACTGGTTACATTTAACGCCACGTTCACTCTTTTGCATCAATGAGCTAACGTGGCTTTTTTGGGTAAGCAGAAAATAAGTCAGCAGTGAAAATATCAGGCTGCTAAAAATCGGCGCTAAGAACCATAATCATCTGTTAAAACATTATTAAAAATGTCAATGGGTGGTTTTTGTTGTGTAAATGTCACTTATTAAAAGAGTGTCTGTTTTTGGACTTAAATATCATAAACTTGCAATGGCATCATTTGCCAAGTAAATAAATATGCTGTGCGCGAACATGCTCAATATGTGATCTGAAGCACGCTTTATCGCCAGTGTTTACGCGTTATTTACAGTTTTTCATGATCGAACAGCGTTAGCAGAAAAGTCGCAATTGTATGCACTGGAAAAATATTTAAACATTTATTCACCTTTTGGCTACTTATTGTTTGAAATCACGGGGGCGCACCGTATAATTTGACCGCTTTTTGATGCTTGACTCTAAGCCTTAAAGAAAGTTTTATACGACACGCGGCATACCTCGAAGGGAGCAGGAGTGAAAAACGTGATGTCTGTGTCGCTCGTGAGTCGAAACGTTGCTCGGAAGCTTCTGCTCGTTCAGTTACTGGTGGTGATAGCAAGTGGATTGCTGTTCAGCCTCAAAGACCCCTTCTGGGGCGTCTCTGCATTAAGTGGAGGCCTGGCAGTCTTTCTGCCTAACGTTTTGTTTATGATATTTGCCTGGCGTCACCAGGCACATACACCAGCGAAAGGCCGGGTGGCCTGGACATTCGCATTTGGCGAAGCTTTTAAAGTTCTGGCGATGTTGGTGTTACTGGTGGTGGCGTTGGCGGTTTTAAAGGCGGTATTCTTGCCGCTGATCGTTACGTGGGTTTTGGTGCTGGTGGTTCAGATACTGGCACCGGCTGTAATTAACAACAAAGGGTAAAAGGCATCATGGCTTCAGAAAATATGACGCCGCAGGATTACATAGGACACCACCTGAATAACCTTCAGCTGGACCTGCGTACATTCTCGCTGGTGGATCCGCATAACCCCCCAGCCACCTTCTGGACAATTAATATTGACTCCATGTTCTTCTCGGTGGTGCTGGGTCTGTTGTTCCTGGTTTTATTCCGTAGTGTAGCCAAAAAGGCGACCAGCGGCGTGCCAGGTAAGTTTCAGACCGCGATTGAGCTGGTGATCGGCTTTGTTAATGGTAGCGTGAAAGACATGTACCATGGCAAGAGCAAGCTGATTGCTCCGCTGGCCCTGACGATTTTCGTCTGGGTATTCCTGATGAACTTGATGGACTTACTGCCTATCGACCTGCTGCCGTACATCGCTGAACATGTACTGGGTCTGCCGGCACTGCGTGTGGTTCCGTCTGCGGACGTGAACGTAACGCTGTCTATGGCACTGGGCGTATTTATCCTGATTCTGTTCTACAGCATCAAAATGAAAGGCATCGGCGGCTTCACGAAAGAGTTGACGCTGCAGCCGTTCAATCACTGGGCGTTCATTCCTGTCAACTTAATCCTTGAAGGGGTAAGCCTGCTGTCCAAACCAGTTTCACTCGGTTTGCGACTGTTCGGTAACATGTATGCCGGTGAGCTGATTTTCATTCTGATTGCTGGTCTGTTGCCGTGGTGGTCACAGTGGATCCTGAATGTGCCGTGGGCCATTTTCCACATCCTGATCATTACGCTGCAAGCCTTCATCTTCATGGTTCTGACGATCGTCTATCTGTCGATGGCGTCTGAAGAACATTAATTTACCAACACTACTACGTTTTAACTGAAACAAACTGGAGACTGTCATGGAAAACCTGAATATGGATCTGCTGTACATGGCTGCCGCTGTGATGATGGGTCTGGCGGCAATCGGTGCTGCGATCGGTATCGGCATCCTCGGGGGTAAATTCCTGGAAGGCGCAGCGCGTCAACCTGATCTGATTCCTCTGCTGCGTACTCAGTTCTTTATCGTTATGGGTCTGGTGGATGCTATCCCGATGATCGCTGTAGGTCTGGGTCTGTACGTGATGTTCGCTGTCGCGTAGTAAGCGTTGCTTTTATTTAAAGAGCAATATCAGAACGTTAACTAAATAGAGGCATTGTGCTGTGAATCTTAACGCAACAATCCTCGGCCAGGCCATCGCGTTTGTCCTGTTCGTTCTGTTCTGCATGAAGTACGTATGGCCGCCATTAATGGCAGCCATCGAAAAACGTCAAAAAGAAATTGCTGACGGCCTTGCTTCCGCAGAACGAGCACATAAGGACCTTGACCTTGCAAAGGCCAGCGCGACCGACCAGCTGAAAAAAGCGAAAGCGGAAGCCCAGGTAATCATCGAGCAGGCGAACAAACGCCGCTCGCAGATTCTGGACGAAGCTAAAGCTGAAGCAGAGCAGGAACGTACTAAAATCGTGGCCCAGGCGCAGGCGGAAATTGAAGCCGAGCGTAAACGTGCCCGTGAAGAGCTGCGTAAGCAAGTTGCTATCCTGGCTGTTGCTGGCGCCGAGAAGATCATCGAACGTTCCGTGGATGAAGCTGCTAACAGCGACATCGTGGATAAACTTGTCGCTGAACTGTAAGGAGGGAGGGGCTGATGTCTGAATTTATTACGGTAGCTCGCCCCTACGCCAAAGCAGCTTTTGACTTTGCCGTCGAACACCAAAGTGTAGAACGCTGGCAGGACATGCTGGCGTTTGCCGCCGAGGTAACCAAAAACGAACAAATGGCAGAGCTTCTCTCTGGCGCGCTTGCGCCAGAAACGCTCGCCGAGTCGTTTATCGCAGTTTGTGGTGAGCAACTGGACGAAAACGGTCAGAACCTGATTCGGGTTATGGCTGAAAATGGTCGTCTTAACGCGCTCCCGGATGTTCTGGAGCAGTTTATTCACCTGCGTGCTGTGAGTGAGGCTACCGCTGAGGTAGACGTCATTTCCGCTGCCGCGTTGAGTGAACAACAGCTCGCGAAAATTTCTGCTGCGATGGAAAAACGTCTGTCACGCAAAGTTAAGCTGAATTGCAAAATCGATAAGTCTGTAATGGCAGGCGTTATCATCCGAGCGGGTGATATGGTCATTGATGGCAGCGTACGCGGTCGTCTTGAGCGCCTTGCAGACGTCTTGCAGTCTTAAGGGGACTGGAGCATGCAACTGAATTCCACCGAAATCAGCGAACTGATCAAGCAGCGCATTGCTCAGTTCAATGTTGTGAGTGAAGCTCACAACGAAGGTACTATTGTTTCTGTAAGTGACGGTGTTATCCGCATCCACGGCCTGGCCGATTGTATGCAGGGTGAAATGATCTCCCTGCCGGGTAACCGTTACGCTATCGCACTGAACCTTGAGCGTGACTCTGTAGGTGCGGTTGTTATGGGTCCGTACGCTGACCTTGCCGAAGGCATGAAAGTTAAGTGTACTGGCCGTATCCTGGAAGTTCCGGTTGGCCGTGGTCTGCTGGGCCGTGTGGTTAACACTCTGGGTGCACCAATCGACGGTAAAGGTCCGCTGGATCACGACGGCTTCTCTGCTGTAGAAGCTATCGCCCCGGGCGTTATCGAACGTCAGTCCGTAGATCAGCCGGTACAGACCGGTTATAAAGCCGTTGACTCCATGATCCCAATTGGTCGTGGTCAGCGTGAATTGATCATCGGTGACCGTCAGACCGGTAAAACCGCACTGGCAATCGATGCCATCATTAACCAGCGCGATTCCGGTATCAAATGTATCTATGTCGCTATCGGCCAGAAAGCGTCCACTATTTCTAACGTGGTACGTAAACTGGAAGAGCACGGCGCACTGGCTAACACCATCGTCGTGGTAGCAACCGCGTCTGAATCCGCTGCACTGCAATACCTGGCGCCGTATGCCGGTTGCGCAATGGGCGAATACTTCCGCGACCGCGGTGAAGATGCGCTGATCATTTACGATGACCTGTCTAAACAGGCTGTTGCTTACCGTCAGATCTCCCTGCTGCTCCGTCGTCCGCCAGGACGTGAAGCATTCCCGGGCGACGTATTCTACCTCCACTCTCGTCTGCTGGAGCGTGCTGCGCGTGTTAACGCCGAATACGTTGAAGCCTTCACCAAAGGTGAAGTGAAAGGGAAAACCGGTTCTCTGACCGCGCTGCCGATTATCGAAACTCAGGCGGGTGACGTTTCTGCGTTCGTTCCGACTAACGTAATCTCCATTACCGATGGTCAGATCTTCCTGGAAACCAACCTGTTCAACGCCGGTATTCGTCCTGCGGTTAACCCGGGTATTTCCGTATCCCGTGTTGGTGGTGCAGCACAGACCAAGATCATGAAAAAACTGTCCGGTGGTATCCGTACCGCTCTGGCACAGTATCGTGAACTGGCAGCGTTCTCTCAGTTTGCATCCGACCTTGACGATGCAACACGTAAGCAGCTTGACCACGGTCAGAAAGTGACCGAACTGCTGAAACAGAAACAGTATGCGCCGATGTCCGTTGCGCAGCAGTCTCTGGTTCTGTTCGCAGCAGAACGTGGTTACCTGGCGGATGTTGAACTGTCGAAAATCGGCAGCTTCGAAGCCGCTCTGCTGGCTTACGTCGACCGTGATCACGCTCCGTTGATGCAAGAGATCAACCAGACCGGTGGCTACAACGACGAAATCGAAGGCAAGCTGAAAGGCATCCTCGATTCCTTCAAAGCAACCCAATCCTGGTAACGTCTGGCGGCTTGCCTTAGGGCAGGCCGCAAGGCATTGAGGAGAAGCTCATGGCCGGCGCAAAAGAGATACGTAGTAAGATCGCAAGCGTCCAGAACACGCAAAAGATCACTAAAGCGATGGAGATGGTCGCCGCTTCCAAAATGCGTAAATCGCAGGATCGCATGGCGGCCAGCCGTCCTTATGCAGAAACCATGCGCAAAGTGATTGGTCACCTTGCACACGGTAATCTGGAATATAAGCACCCATACCTGGAAGACCGCGACGTTAAACGCGTAGGCTACCTGGTGGTGTCGACCGACCGTGGTTTGTGCGGTGGTTTGAACATTAACCTGTTCAAAAAACTGCTGGCGGAAATGAAGACCTGGACCGACAAAGGCGTTCAATGCGACCTCGCAATGATCGGCTCAAAAGGTGTGTCGTTCTTCAACTCCGTGGGCGGCAATGTTGTTGCCCAGGTCACCGGCATGGGGGATAACCCTTCCCTGTCCGAACTGATCGGTCCGGTAAAAGTGATGTTGCAGGCCTACGACGAAGGCCGTCTGGACAAGCTTTACATTGTCAGCAACAAATTTATTAACACCATGTCTCAGGTTCCGACCATCAGCCAGCTGCTGCCGTTACCGGCATCAGATGATGATGATCTGAAACATAAATCCTGGGATTACCTGTACGAACCCGATCCGAAGGCGTTGCTGGATACCCTGCTGCGTCGTTATGTCGAATCTCAGGTTTATCAGGGCGTGGTTGAAAACCTGGCCAGCGAGCAGGCCGCCCGTATGGTGGCGATGAAAGCCGCGACCGACAATGGCGGCAGCCTGATTAAAGAGCTGCAGTTGGTATACAACAAAGCTCGTCAGGCCAGCATTACTCAGGAACTCACCGAGATCGTCTCGGGGGCCGCCGCGGTTTAAACAGGTTATTTCGTAGAGGATTTAAGATGGCTACTGGAAAGATTGTCCAGGTAATCGGCGCCGTAGTTGACGTCGAATTCCCTCAGGATGCCGTACCGCGCGTGTACGATGCTCTTGAGGTGCAAAATGGTAATGAGCGTCTGGTGCTGGAAGTTCAGCAGCAGCTCGGCGGCGGTATCGTGCGTACCATCGCAATGGGTTCCTCCGACGGTCTGCGTCGCGGTCTGGATGTAAAAGACCTCGAACACCCGATCGAAGTCCCGGTAGGTAAAGCGACTCTGGGCCGTATCATGAACGTACTGGGTGAACCGGTCGACATGAAAGGCGAGATCGGTGAAGAAGAGCGTTGGGCGATTCACCGCGCAGCACCTTCCTACGAAGAGCTGTCAAACTCTCAGGAACTGCTGGAAACCGGTATCAAAGTTATCGACCTGATGTGTCCGTTCGCTAAGGGCGGTAAAGTCGGTCTGTTCGGTGGTGCGGGTGTAGGTAAAACCGTAAACATGATGGAGCTTATTCGTAACATCGCGATCGAGCACTCCGGTTACTCTGTGTTTGCGGGCGTAGGTGAACGTACTCGTGAGGGTAACGACTTCTACCACGAAATGACCGACTCCAACGTTATCGACAAAGTATCCCTGGTATATGGCCAGATGAACGAGCCGCCGGGAAACCGTCTGCGCGTTGCACTGACCGGCCTGACAATGGCTGAGAAATTCCGTGACGAAGGTCGTGACGTTCTGCTGTTCGTTGACAACATCTATCGTTACACCCTGGCCGGTACGGAAGTATCCGCACTGCTGGGCCGTATGCCTTCAGCGGTAGGTTATCAGCCGACTCTGGCGGAAGAGATGGGCGTTCTTCAGGAACGTATCACCTCCACCAAAACTGGTTCTATCACCTCCGTACAGGCGGTATACGTACCTGCGGATGACTTGACTGACCCGTCTCCGGCAACCACCTTTGCGCACCTTGACGCAACCGTGGTACTGAGCCGTCAGATCGCGTCTCTGGGTATCTACCCGGCTGTTGACCCGCTGGACTCTACCAGCCGTCAGCTGGACCCGCTGGTGGTTGGTCAGGAACACTACGACACCGCGCGTGGCGTTCAGTCCATCCTGCAACGTTATCAGGAACTGAAAGACATCATCGCCATCCTGGGTATGGATGAACTGTCTGAAGAAGACAAATTGGTGGTAGCGCGCGCTCGTAAGATCCAGCGCTTCCTGTCCCAGCCGTTCTTCGTGGCAGAAGTATTCACCGGTTCTCCGGGTAAATACGTCTCCCTGAAAGACACCATCCGTGGCTTTAAAGGCATCATGGAAGGCGAATACGATCACCTGCCGGAGCAGGCGTTCTACATGGTCGGTTCCATCGAAGAAGCAGTGGAAAAAGCCAAAAAACTTTAACGCCTTAATCGGAGGGTGATATGGCAATGACTTACCACCTGGACGTCGTCAGCGCAGAGCAACAAATGTTCTCTGGTCTGGTCGAGAAAATCCAGGTAACGGGTAGCGAAGGTGAATTGGGCATTTACCCGGGCCACGCACCGCTGCTCACCGCCATTAAGCCTGGTATGATTCGCATCGTGAAACAGCACGGTCACGAAGAGTTTATCTATCTGTCTGGCGGCATTCTTGAAGTGCAGCCTGGCAACGTGACCGTTCTGGCCGACACCGCAATTCGCGGCCAGGATCTCGACGAAGCGCGAGCCATGGAAGCGAAACGTAAGGCTGAAGAGCACATTAGCAGCTCTCACGGCGACGTAGATTACGCTCAGGCGTCTGCGGAACTGGCCAAAGCGATCGCGCAGTTGCGCGTTATCGAGTTGACCAAAAAAGCGATGTAACACCGGCTTGAAAAGCACAAAAGCCAGTCTGGAAACAGACTGGCTTTTTTATATGTATTTTGCTGATTGATACAAAAATTATATTATTCATCAAAAAGTTAGCGTCTTGCCAAGTCGTTAATTGTCACCTTTTCTCCATAGTGATATCGTCCCTGTTGTTATTATTATTTCTGTAATTATATGAGGGATCATATCTATGTCTTTTAAAACGTCTTTTGAAGGTGTCCAACCGGTTGTGATGACCGATCGCGCCACCTTTATCCGCCGTGCTTATATGCATCTGGCTGGGGCAGTTGTCGGGTTCATCATTCTCAGCGCGCTGTTTATCTTTAGTGGGCTTGGCAAAATGATGCTTAGGGTGCTGATGAGCAGTGGTCAGTTTGGTTGGCTGGTGGTGCTGGGTGCTTTTATTCTGGTCAGCATGCTGGCGACTCGTCTGGCAGATAATGTGGAATCTAATCAGACCCAACTGATTGGACTGGGGATATACGTACTGGCAGAAGCGTTAATTTTTGCACCTTTACTGACACTGGCAGCGTATATTAATCCAGCAATTATTGGCGCGGCGGGCATCACCACAGCACTGCTTGTGGGTGGTCTGACATTCACTGCCTTCACGACCAAAAAAGATTTCTCTTTCATGCGTTCGTTTTTAACCATGGCGGGCTTTATCGCTTTCGGTGCCATTATCGCGAGCATTTTTATGGGATTCTCACTGGGCGTCTGGTTCTCGGCGGCAATGGTGCTGTTGTGTGCTGGCTTCGTGCTGTACGACACGTCTAATATTATTCATCATTATCCTACCGATCGTCCGGCAGGCGCGGCGCTACATCTCTTCGCCTCTATCGCTACCATGTTCTGGTATGTTTTGCGCATTTTCATGTCCCGCGATTAACCCTGCTTGTATAAACCAGCGAAATTATTCGCTGGTTTTCCCGTTTATTCATTGATCGAAATAAGAGCAAAAACATCCACCTGACGCTTAAATGAAGGTACTGCCTTAATTTTCTGCAGACAAAAGGCGTGACGATGGTCGAAAATGGCACTTTCGTCAGCGGGGATAATCCGTTATTGAACAATTTATCCTCTGTCCATTTCACGATGAAAAAAATGTAGTTTTTTCAAGGTGAAGCGGTTTAAATTCGTTCTCAAATTACAGTCAGGACGCGTATGTTGAATAATGCTATGAGCGTAGTGATCCTTGCCGCAGGTAAAGGCACGCGCATGTATTCCGATCTACCGAAAGTGCTGCATACCCTTGCCGGGAAAGCGATGGTTCAGCATGTCATTGATGCTGCGAATGAATTAGGCGCAGCGCACGTTCACCTGGTGTACGGTCACGGCGGCGATCTGCTTAAACAGGCGTTGAAAGACGATAACCTGAACTGGGTGCTTCAGGCAGAACAGCTGGGTACGGGCCATGCAATGCAGCAAGCCGCACCTTTTTTTGCCGATGACGAAGACATTTTAATGCTCTACGGCGACGTGCCGCTGATCTCTGTTGAAACACTCCAGCGCCTGCGTGATGCTAAACCGCAGGGTGGCATTGGTCTGCTGACGGTGAAACTGGATGATCCGACCGGTTATGGACGTATCACCCGTGAAAACGGCAAAGTTACCGGCATTGTTGAGCACAAAGATGCCACCGACGAGCAGCGTCAGATTCAGGAGATCAACACCGGCATTCTGATCGCCAACGGCGCAGATATGAAACGCTGGCTGGCGAAGCTGACCAATAATAATGCGCAGGGCGAATACTACATCACCGACATTATTGCGCTGGCGTATCAGGAAGGACGTGAAATTGTTGCCGTTCATCCGCAACGTTTAAGCGAAGTAGAAGGCGTGAATAACCGCCTGCAACTCTCGCGTCTGGAGCGCGTTTACCAGTCCGAACAGGCTGAAAAACTGCTGTTAGCAGGCGTTATGCTGCGCGATCCGGCGCGTTTTGATCTGCGCGGTACGCTTACTCACGGGCGCGATGTTGAAATTGATACTAACGTTATCATCGAGGGCAACGTGACTCTCGGTAATCGCGTGAAAATCGGCACCGGTTGCGTGATTAAAAACAGCGTGATTGGCGATGATTGCGAAATTAGCCCGTATACCGTTGTGGAAGATGCGAATCTGGCAGCGGCCTGTACCATTGGCCCGTTTGCCCGTCTGCGTCCTGGTGCTGAGTTGCTGGAAGGCGCACACGTCGGTAACTTCGTTGAGATGAAAAAAGCGCGTCTGGGTAAAGGCTCGAAAGCTGGTCATCTGACTTACCTGGGGGATGCGGAAATTGGCGATAACGTCAACATCGGCGCAGGAACCATTACCTGCAACTACGATGGTGCCAATAAATTTAAAACCATTATTGGCGACGATGTGTTTGTTGGATCCGATACTCAGCTGGTGGCCCCGGTAACGGTAGGCAAAGGCGCAACCATTGCTGCGGGTACAACTGTGACGCGTAATGTTGGCGAAAATGCTCTGGCAATCAGCCGTGTGCCGCAGTCGCAAAAAGAAGGCTGGCGTCGTCCGGTAAAGAAAAAGTAATTCTGGCTGGGTAATCCGGCCATATGGGGTGAGGAGATAACATAATCTCCCGCCCACAAGCAGTAACTATAAAAATAACCCCACTCTCTACAAAGGCTCGGGGCGCCCGAAAAACGGGCATACAGGTTGACCGACAACGATATAAATCGGAATCAAAAACTATGTGTGGAATTGTTGGCGCGATCGCGCAACGTGATGTAGCAGAAATCCTTCTTGAAGGTTTACGTCGTCTGGAATACCGCGGATATGACTCTGCCGGTCTGGCGGTTGTAGATGCAGAAGGTCATATGACCCGCCTGCGTCGCCTCGGTAAAGTCCAGATGCTGGCCCAGGCAGCGGAAGAACATCCTCTGCATGGCGGCACCGGGATTGCTCACACTCGCTGGGCGACGCACGGCGAACCTTCAGAAGTGAATGCGCATCCGCATGTTTCTGAACACATTGTGGTGGTGCATAACGGCATCATCGAAAACCATGAACCGCTGCGTGAAGCGTTAAAAGCACGTGGCTATACCTTCGTTTCTGAAACCGACACCGAAGTGATTGCACACCTGGTGAACTGGGAACTGAAACAGGGCGGTACTCTGCGTGAGGCTGTTCTGCGTGCTATTCCGCAACTGCGCGGCGCGTACGGTACGGTAATTATGGACTCCCGTCACCCGGATACCCTGCTGGCGGCTCGTTCTGGTAGCCCGCTGGTGATTGGCCTGGGCATGGGCGAAAACTTTATTGCTTCTGACCAGTTGGCGCTGTTGCCAGTGACCCGTCGCTTTATCTTCCTTGAAGAAGGCGATATTGCGGAAATCACTCGCCGTTCGGTAAACATCTTCGATAAAACTGGCGCGGAAGTGAAACGTCAGGATATCGAATCCAATCTGCAATATGACGCGGGCGATAAAGGTATTTACCGCCACTACATGCAGAAAGAGATCTACGAACAGCCGAACGCGATCAAAAACACCCTTACCGGGCGCATCAGCCACGGTCAGGTTGATTTGAGCGAGCTGGGACCGAACGCCGACGAACTGCTGTCGAAGGTTGAGCATATTCAGATCCTCGCCTGTGGTACTTCTTACAACTCCGGTATGGTTTCCCGCTACTGGTTTGAAGCGCTGGCAGGTATTCCGTGCGATGTTGAAATCGCCTCTGAATTCCGCTATCGCAAATCAGCCGTGCGTCGTAACAGCCTGATGATCACTCTGTCGCAGTCCGGTGAAACCGCGGATACCCTGGCGGGTCTGCGTCTGTCAAAAGAATTGGGTTACCTTGGATCGCTGGCAATCTGTAACGTTCCTGGCTCTTCGCTGGTACGTGAATCCGATTTGGCGCTGATGACCAATGCGGGTACGGAAATTGGCGTGGCGTCCACCAAAGCATTCACCACTCAGTTAACCGTGTTGTTGATGCTGGTGGCGAAGCTGTCTCGCCTGAAAGGTCTGGATGCCTCCATTGAGCATGATATCGTGCATGGTCTGCAGGCGTTACCGAGCCGTATTGAGCAGATGCTGTCTCAGGACAAACGCATTGAAGCACTGGCAGAAGATTTCTCTGACAAACATCACGCGCTGTTCCTGGGCCGTGGCGATCAGTACCCAATCGCGCTGGAAGGCGCATTGAAGCTGAAAGAGATCTCTTATATTCATGCGGAAGCCTACGCAGCAGGCGAACTGAAACACGGTCCGCTGGCGCTGATTGACGCGGATATGCCGGTTATCGTCGTCGCACCGAACAACGAACTGCTGGAAAAACTGAAATCCAACATTGAAGAAGTTCGTGCGCGTGGTGGTCAACTGTACGTCTTCGCCGATCAGGATGCTGGTTTTGTGAGCAGTGATAACATGCACATCATCGAGATGCCGCATGTGGAAGAGGTGATTGCACCGATCTTCTACACCGTTCCGCTGCAGTTACTGGCTTATCACGTTGCGCTGATTAAAGGCACTGACGTTGACCAGCCGCGTAATCTGGCAAAATCGGTAACGGTTGAGTAATTTTCATCATTGATATAAAAGGGCTGCCGACGGGCGGCCTTTTTTATAAAGTGTATCAACGGTTTATTATTGATGCACAAATTAATATAAATATATTCTGAATTATTGGTGATGTCCTATTACGCACTTGATTTTTTACTGTTTTAATAATATTTATATAATAAATTTATATTTAATTTCGCATAATTAATATTATTTTTAGATAAAAATACCCCTTTGGTGTACTATGCCTCTGAATCATAAAATCACTTATTAATTTAAGTTATGATTTAGACTGAAGGATATATTATATCAATGGAGTTTGTATGAAACGTAATATTATTGGCGGTGCAATTACGCTGGCATCTTTAATTTTAGCCGGAAATGCACTTGCAGAAGATGGCGTTGTTCACTTTGTCGGTGAAATTGTCGATAGCACATGCGAAGTGACTTCCGATACCGCCGATCAAACAGTACCTCTTGGTAAGGTCAGTAAAAGTGCGTTTTCAGGAGTAGGCAGCCTGGCGTCACCACAGCAATTTAGTATTAAACTGGAAAATTGCCCAGCAACCTATACTCAGGCAGCCGTCCGTTTCGATGGTACTGAAGCACCTGGTGGAGACGGTGACCTGAAAGTGGGTACACCGCTGACATCAGGTACACCTGGCGATTTTACCGGTACAGGACAAGCGATTGCGGCAACCGGCGTCGGTATTCGTATTTTTAACCGGGCGGATAATTCTCAGGTTAAACTTTATAATGACTCTGCTTATAGCACAATCGACGCTGACGGTAAGGCTGAAATGAAGTTTATTGCACGCTATGTTGCTACCAATGCGACCGTAACGGCGGGTACAGCAAACGCGGATTCACAATTCACCGTCGAATATAAGAAATAATTAATACAGGGCCTTTTTATTCAGTTGGCTTTGGCCAGGGAGTCGTTATGTCCAGAAAAAGTTGTTTAATTAGGCTCTTTAAAACAACAATTTCGTGTAATTTATTGAGGATTATTATTCTAAGCATCTTTTTCCTCCAGCCGACATTGACCTGTGCAGGTGTTGTCATTGGCGGTACACGGGTTGTTTATTTGAGTAATAATGCTGATAAATCTATTTCTGTATTTAGTAAGGAAGAAAAAATTCCTTATCTCATCCAGGCATGGGTGGATCCGTTTAATAAAGATGATAAAACTAAAGCGCCATTTATTGTTATTCCTCCGGTATCACGGTTAGAACCCGCGCAAGAAAAAATATTACGTATTGTCCACACTAAAGGCTTGTCATTACCAGAGGATCGAGAGTCTGTCTTCTGGCTAAATATCAAAAATATTCCACCCTCTGCGAGCAGCAAAGAAGCGAACTCGCTGGAAATCGCCGTTAAAACGCGAATTAAGCTTTTCTGGAGACCGGCATCTATCCGCATGATTCCCGAAGATGCCGCACCAAAGGTGAAGTGGCATCGGGAAGGCCGAAATCTTATTGCTGAGAACCCTAATCCGATTCATATCAGCGTGATGGATGTCATTGTTGATGGCCATGATGTACCTCTTAACATGATCCGCCCTTTCGAGACGCTCACGTTACCGTTGCCTGCTAATTCTTCGGGTAGCCAAATGACCTGGCGATTTATTAATGATTACGGTGCGATAAGCGAACCATTAAAGCAAGCGTTGTAAGCATTGCATAAGGATAGGCGAATTATGGTTACGACCAGAATAGCAGTTGGTCTGACGGCAGGGACATGTCTCGTTTTCTCGCAAAGTGTGATGGCCGAGGTCAGCATATTTAATCCGGCGCTGCTGGAAATAGACCATCAATCCGGAGTCGATATTCGCCAGTTTAACAAAGCGAATCACATACCTCCCGGCGTCTACAGTGTTGATATTTTTATCAATGGCAAAATGTTCGAACGGCAGGATGTGACTTTTGTTCAGGATAACCCTGATGCCGATCTGCACGCCTGCTTTGTCGCGGTTAAAAAAACGCTGACTTCCTTTGGTGTAAAAGTTGACGCGCTGAAATCGCTCAATAAAGTGGATGACCAGGCCTGTATTGACCCTGCACCACGCATTGAAGGCTCAACATGGCAACTGGACGGCGATAAGCTGCAACTGAATATCACCATTCCCCAGATCTATATGGATGCGATGGCTTACGATTACATAAGCCCCACGCGTTGGGATGAGGGAATTAACGCACTGACTATCAACTACGATTTTTCCGGTTCACATACTCTGCGCTCGGATTACAGCTCACAGGAGACCGATACCAGTTATCTCAACCTGCGTAACGGACTCAATATTGGGCCGTGGCGACTCCGCAATTACAGCACCTTGAACACCACCGATGGTCGTGCGGAATACAACTCTATCAGTACCTGGATACAACGTGATATTGCTGCGTTAAGAAGCCAGATTATGATTGGCGATACGTGGACGGCGAGCGATATTTTCGACAGCACGCAAATCCGTGGTGCACGACTTTATACTGATAAAGATATGTTACCCGCCAGCCAGAATGGCTTCGCGCCTGTGGTTCGTGGGATTGCAAAATCTAACGCCACCGTCATCATTCGACAGAACGGCTACGTAATTTATCAGTCAGCCGTTCCACAAGGTGCCTTTGAAATCACCGACCTCAATACTGCCAGCTCAGGCGGCGACCTGGATGTGACTATCAAGGAAGAAGATGGTAGTGAACAACGATTCACCCAGCCTTATGCGTCGCTGGCAATCCTCAAACGTGAAGGTCAGACCGATGTAGATGTTAGCGTGGGGGAACTGCGCGATGAAGATGGTTTTACTCCTGACGTGCTTCAGGCACAGATCCTTCATGGCTTGCCCCACGGTTTTACCTTGTATGGCGGCGTACAGGCTGCTGAAAAGTATGGTTCTGTTGCTTTGGGGGTAGGTAAAGATCTCGGTTCTCTGGGAGCCATTTCTTTAGATGCGACACATGCCAGAGCGAAATTTGCTGATGATACGGAAACGGGTCAGTCATATCGTTTTCTGTATTCAAAACGTTTTGACGATACAGACACCAGCTTACGCCTGGTTGGCTATCGTTACTCCACCGAAGGCTACTATACCCTCAATGAATGGGCCTCCCGGCAAAATAGTCCGGAAGATTTCTGGCAAACCGGAAACCGCCGCAGTCGTGTGGAAGGAACGTTAACGCAATCGCTGGGCAGAGATTATGGCAATTTATACCTGACATTAAGTCGCCAGCAATATTGGCACACAGATGATGTCGAACGATTAATCCAATTTGGTTACAGCAGTAGCTGGAAGCGCCTCTCGTGGAACGTCTCATGGAGTTATTCCAATACGGCCCGGCAAGGGACGAGTAATAGTCAGGCCAGTGATAACACCAGCGAACAAATCTACATGCTCTCTTTATCAGTTCCATTATCGGGCTGGTGGGGAAATAGTTATGCCACCTATTCGGTTTCGCAAAATGATGATTCTGGTAGCTCGCATCAACTTGGCCTAAGCGGTACGGCGCTGGAGAAAAATAATCTCTCCTGGAATCTCATGCAGTCCTATAACAGCCGCGATGATCAAGTAGGCGGTAATATGTCGCTGACCTATGACGGTACCTACGGCACGTTAAACGGCAGTTATAACTACAGCCAAAATTCTCAGCGACTCAATTATGGTATCCGGGGGGGCATTCTGGCGCACAGTGAAGGGGTAACGTTTAGCCAGGAACTGGGTGAAACCATCGCTCTTATTAAAGCACCGGGAGCCGCAGGTCTGGAAATTGATAATATGCGCGGGGCGGCAACAGACTGGCGTGGTTACACGGTTAAGACACAGCTAAATCCTTATGATGAAAACCGGGTAGCGATCAGCGACAACTATTTCTCTAAGTCGAATGTTGAACTCGATAATACCGTCGTTACGATGGTTCCTACCCGCGGCGCGGTGGTTAAAGCGGAGTTTGTGACGCATGTGGGTTACCGCGTTCTCTTCAGAGTGGTAAATGCAAATGGTAAACCGGCACCTTTTGGCGCCATTGCCTCAGTTCAAAACACAAGTACCGCCGATTCAGGAATAGTCGGTGATTCTGGTGAGCTTTATCTCTCGGGTCTGTCAGATAAAGGGCAGGTCACTTTATCCTGGGGAGGAGACGCAGTCACGAAATGTACCTTTGGCTACTCACTTTCAGTACCAGAAAATGAGAATGGTTTAATTGAGCAGAGTGTCACCTGTAATTAAAGGTTTTTTATGAGAAATAATATTCTGTTGTGGTGTTTTTCTATTGTCGCCATTTTTTACACGAGTACGACTCTTGCGGCCCCTCAAGGTATCTGTACTCCGGATAATGGCGTTTTTCATAGTGTGCTTGATTTTCCTGGATATGTTATTACGGCAACTCAGAATAAAGCGGGGACCACATTTAATACAACAGTAACTAATGGCGGGTCTTATCCGGCACATTGTCACTGTAATACAGGAAAGGTCGGTGAATTTCCCTATATTTACTACACGGCAAAAATAAATGATGCTTTAAGTTATGCTGGGGTTCATTCTAATGTAAATTACTATAATCTTAATCCACATCTGGATGTGGGTATAGCAATTGATCTTTTAGGGGTCGGATTTGTTAATGCACCATTCGAGTATCATGCTAATGATCCTGATGTAACTACAGTATATAAGTGTGGAAGAGAGGAGCCATTAGATATTTCTAGTGGTGCCAAGGCTAAGGTTTATTTTTATATTAAAAAACCCTTTGCGGGAAAGGTAACTATTCCCACAACGCTTGTTGCGAAGTTGTACGGAACTATCAGCCGTGACACACCGATTGATTATTCACAGCCGATGGCTGATGTTTATGTTCGTGGAGACATCACTGCGCCACAAAGTTGTGAAATTAATAGTTTACAGCCAATTAATTTTGATTTTAGTACTATTCCAGCCGCAGATTTTTCATCTGTTGTCGGGAGTACTGTGTCAGCGCATAAAATCACCAAAACTGTCACTATTAAGTGTGAGTATTTAGGAATAATGAATACGGATGATATCACTACCTCTTTTTATGCTACTGAACCCAGTAGCGATAATTCGATGGTTGTAACATCAAACCCAAATGTAGGGATAAAAATCTACGATAAAAATAACAGGGAAATCAACGTAAACGGTGGCGAACTACCAACTGATATGGGAGCAACAAGCGTTATTGGTGAGAAAGCTGGCAATGTAACTTTTTCTGCTGCGCCTGCGAGCCTCACTGGTGCACGACCCGCGCCAGGAACATTTACCGCTACGGCAACTATCACCATCGAAATTGTTCGTTAATCAAAGGACAACGGTGCTCCTCGCACCGTTGTCATCAGACACCTCTTTCTAACCTATTTGCACATGACATGACAAAAAGATGACATGGTTTTTCTTTTTGCCTGGTTATAAAAATCAATAAATTACGCATAAATCTCGTTGTGTCATAAAACTGTCATATTCCATACATATAACTGTCACCTGTTTGTCCTATTTTGCTTCTCGTAGCCAACAAACAATGCTTTATGAATCCTCCCAGGAGACATTATGAAAGTTATGCGTACCACCGTCGCAACTGTTGTCGCCGCGACCTTATCGATGAGCGCTTTCTCTGTGTTTGCAGAAGCAAGCCTGACAGGTGCAGGTGCAACCTTCCCTGCGCCGGTGTATGCCAAATGGGCTGACATTTACCAGAAAGAAACCGGTAATAAAGTTAACTACCAGGGTATCGGTTCTTCCGGCGGCGTAAAACAGATTATCGCCAACACCGTTGATTTCGGTGCTTCTGACGCGCCGCTGTCTGACGAAAAACTGGCTCAGGAAGGTCTGTTCCAGTTCCCGACCGTAATTGGCGGCGTGGTGCTGGCGGTTAACATTCCGGGGCTAAAATCTGGCGAACTGGTGCTGGATGGTAAAACCCTCGGCGACATCTACCTGGGCAAAATCAAAAAGTGGGATGATGAAGCCATCGCCAAACTGAATCCGGGTCTGAAACTGCCTTCACAGAACATTGCTGTAGTGCGCCGCGCAGATGGCTCCGGGACATCCTTCGTCTTCACCAGCTACCTGGCGAAAGTGAACGAAGAATGGAAAAACAACGTTGGTACTGGCTCTACCGTAAAATGGCCGATCGGTCTGGGCGGTAAAGGTAACGACGGTATCGCCGCGTTCGTTCAGCGTCTGCCGGGGGCAATTGGTTACGTTGAATATGCTTACGCTAAGCAGAACAACCTGGCATACACCAAACTGATCTCCGCTGATGGTAAACCAGTTAGTCCGACCGAAGAAAACTTCGCTAATGCAGCAAAAGGCGCAGACTGGAGCAAAACATTCGCTCAGGATCTGACCAACCAGAAAGGCGAAGATGCATGGCCTATCACTTCTACCACCTTCATTCTGGTCCACAAAGATCAGAAGAAACCTGAGCAGGGTGTAGAAGTGCTGAAGTTCTTCGACTGGGCGTACAAAACCGGGGCTAAACAGGCTAACGACCTGGATTACGCCAGCCTGCCGGATAGCGTAGTTGAACAAGTTCGCGCTGCGTGGAAGACCAATATTAAAGACAGTAGCGGCAAGCCACTGTACTAATAAAACACCATGCCGGATAAGGCATTAACAGCTTATCCGGCATTACAAAATGACTTTGTAAACGCGTTTAACTGAAGAGTAACTTATGGCTGCAACCAAGCCTGCTTTTAACCCACCGGGTAAAAAGGGCGACATAATTTTCAGCGTGCTGGTAAAACTGGCGGCGCTGATTGTGCTATTGATGTTGGGTGGCATTATTGTCTCTCTGATCATCTCCTCCTGGCCGAGCATTCAGAAATTTGGTCTGGCTTTCCTGTGGACCAAAGAGTGGGATGCGCCGAACGATATCTACGGGGCGCTGGTGCCGATCTACGGTACTCTGGTGACCTCGTTTATCGCGCTGCTGATCGCCGTCCCGGTGAGTTTCGGTATCGCCCTGTTCCTGACCGAGCTTGCGCCTGGCTGGCTGAAGCGCCCGCTGGGTATCGCCATTGAGCTGCTGGCAGCCATTCCAAGTATCGTGTACGGCATGTGGGGCCTGTTTATCTTCGCGCCACTGTTCGCCGTTTACTTCCAGGAGCCGGTCGGCAATATCATGTCGAATATCCCGATTGTTGGCGCGCTGTTCTCCGGCCCGGCCTTTGGTATCGGTATCCTTGCGGCAGGCGTGATCCTCGCCATCATGATTATTCCGTACATTGCAGCGGTAATGCGCGATGTATTCGAACAAACCCCGGTGATGATGAAAGAGTCAGCCTACGGTATCGGCTGCACCACCTGGGAAGTTATCTGGCGTATCGTTCTTCCGTTCACCAAAAATGGGGTTATCGGCGGCATCATGCTGGGTCTGGGGCGCGCGCTCGGTGAAACCATGGCGGTGACCTTTATCATCGGTAACACCTACCAGCTCGACAGCGCCTCGCTGTACATGCCGGGCAACAGTATCACCTCTGCGCTGGCGAACGAATTTGCGGAAGCGGAATCCGGTCTGCACGTTGCCGCACTGATGGAACTGGGCCTGATCCTGTTTGTGATTACCTTCATCGTCCTCGCCGCATCGAAGTTTATGATTATGCGCCTGGCTAAGAATGAGGGGGCACGCTAATGGCTATGGTTGAAATGCAAACCACTGCGGCGCTGGCAGAATCCCGCCGCAAAATGCAGGCGCGTCGCCGCCTCAAGAACCGTATTGCACTGACGCTCTCAATGGCGACGATGGCCTTCGGCCTGTTCTGGCTGATCTGGATTTTAATGTCCACCATCACCCGCGGTATCGACGGTATGTCGCTGGCGCTGTTCACTGAAATGACGCCGCCGCCAAATACGGAAGGCGGTGGTCTGGCGAACGCCCTGGCAGGTAGCGGCTTGTTAATTTTGTGGGCTACGGTATTCGGTACGCCGCTGGGCATTATGGCGGGGATTTATCTGGCGGAATATGGCCGTAAGTCCTGGCTGGCAGAAGTGATTCGCTTCATTAACGACATTCTGCTCTCCGCGCCGTCGATTGTGGTTGGTCTGTTTGTTTACACCATCGTGGTGGCGCAAATGGAGCACTTCTCTGGTTGGGCTGGTGTAATTGCGCTGGCGCTGTTGCAGGTGCCGATTGTTATCCGCACCACCGAGAACATGCTGAAACTGGTGCCGGACAGCCTGCGTGAAGCGGCTTATGCGCTGGGTACGCCGAAGTGGAAGATGATCTCCGCGATTACGCTGAAAGCGTCGGTGTCCGGGATTATGACCGGTATCCTGCTGGCGATTGCCCGTATTGCCGGTGAAACCGCGCCGCTGCTGTTTACCGCGCTCTCCAACCAGTTCTGGAGCACGGACATGATGCAGCCGATCGCCAACCTGCCGGTAACGATCTTTAAGTTTGCGATGAGCCCATTTGCAGAATGGCAGCAACTGGCCTGGGCCGGGGTGTTGATTATTACCCTGTGCGTCCTGCTGCTGAACATTCTGGCGCGCGTTGTTTTTGCGAAGAATAAACACGGTTAACACTTTGCCGGATGCGGTGTGAAACGCCTTATCCGGCCTACGGTAAGCCTGATTAGCGAAGTGCATCAGGCACGATGAGGAAAAGATTGCAATGAGTATGGTTGAAACTGCCCCGAGTAAAATTCAGGTTCGTAATTTGAACTTCTACTACGGCAAATTCCATGCCCTGAAAAACATCAACCTGGATATCGCCAAAAACCAGGTTACGGCGTTTATCGGGCCGTCTGGCTGCGGTAAATCGACGCTGCTGCGTACTTTCAACAAAATGTTTGAACTGTATCCGGAGCAGCGTGCGGAAGGTGAGATTTTGCTCGATGGCGACAACATCCTGACTAACACTCAGGATATCGCCCTGCTGCGTGCGAAAGTGGGCATGGTGTTCCAGAAACCGACGCCGTTCCCGATGTCCATTTACGACAACATCGCCTTTGGCGTGCGTCTGTTTGAGAAGCTCTCCCGTGCCGACATGGACGAGCGCGTGCAGTGGGCATTGACCAAAGCCGCATTGTGGAACGAAACCAAAGATAAATTGCACCAGAGCGGTTACTCTCTCTCTGGTGGTCAGCAACAGCGTCTGTGCATTGCGCGTGGTATCGCCATTCGCCCGGAAGTGCTGCTACTCGACGAACCGTGTTCGGCGCTCGACCCTATCTCTACCGGGCGTATTGAAGAGCTGATCACCGAACTGAAGCAGGATTACACCGTAGTGATCGTCACCCACAACATGCAGCAGGCAGCGCGTTGTTCCGACCACACGGCGTTTATGTACCTGGGCGAATTGATTGAGTTCAGCAACACGGACGATCTGTTCACCAAGCCAGCGAAGAAACAAACAGAAGACTACATCACCGGTCGTTACGGTTGATTCAGGAGTGCGTTATGGACAGTCTCAATCTTAATAAACATATTTCCGGCCAGTTCAATGCCGAACTGGAAAGCATCCGCACGCAGGTGATGACCATGGGCGGCATGGTGGAGCAGCAGCTTTCTGATGCGATCACCGCGATGCATAACCAGGACAGCGATCTGGCGAAGCGGGTGATCGAAGGCGACAAAAACGTCAATATGATGGAAGTGGCGATCGATGAAGCCTGCGTGCGCATTATCGCCAAACGTCAGCCGACGGCGAGCGACCTGCGTCTGGTGATGGTGATTAGCAAAACCATTGCCGAGCTGGAGCGTATTGGCGACGTGGCGGACAAAATCTGCCGTACTGCGCTGGAGAAATTCTCCCAGCAGCATCAGCCATTGTTGGTAAGTCTGGAATCACTGGGGCATCACACTATCCAGATGCTGCATGACGTGCTGGACGCGTTCGCGCGTATGGATATTGACGAAGCGGTGCGAATTTATCGGGAAGATAAAAAAGTCGATCAGGAGTACGAAGGTATTGTTCGTCAACTGATGACCTACATGATGGAAGATTCGCGGACTATTCCAAGTGTCCTTACCGCGCTGTTCTGTGCACGTTCTATCGAACGTATCGGCGACCGCTGCCAGAATATTTGTGAATACATCTTCTACTACGTGAAAGGTCAGGATTTCCGTCACGTCGGTGGTGATGAGTTGGATAAACTGCTGGCGGGAAAAGACCCGAAAGAGTAACGCTAACACATTGCCAGATAAGGCTTTTATGCCGCATCTGGCAATCAGCCCGGTAATGCATATTTATCGGGTAGATATACATTTTCTCTAAAAATTGCCTCACAAACTCCCCTTGATGCTATTCCCAATAGATTGCATATACATTATTTCATTCAAATTTTTGAATATTAATGTAGTGCTCTGTTCTAAAAAACATTCTTGTTATTTTTTTATTAATAATGTAACCCTCACAGAAAAAAACAGAAACCAGGGTAAAAGCCCTATGTCAAAGCACAACAAATGTGAAATAAAAAATTTCAAGATAGAGACATCAAAATATACTCTGTAAATAAAGAACCCGCAGTAGGAAAGACTGTCAGTGCATATTTGTTTATGCAGTCATTTATATATGGCTGTAGTCTTCAAGATGGAGAGTGTAAAGAAGCAAGTATTATTGCAAGTAGTTTATTATGTTGCAATATAGAAAAGTTTAATGGTGTAGAAATGGATTTTATAGAAACTTCGTTTTATAGAAAAGGTAGGGGCGATTATAGCGATGATAATCATTTTGATGATTGTGATTTTAGTTATGCTAATATGACATGCAAACGAAATGGAATTTTTGAAGATTTACTTGATCATGATCCAAGGAAATGTTTTGGAAAAAGTTAAAATAAGCTTAATCTGGATGAAACTCTTTCATAACTTATATACAATAATATTTTCCAAAATATCAAATCTAATAACGATATAAATGATAAAATAGATAAATGTTTAAAACTTAGCCATTGCTGTTTATATTATACTTGCTTGGGAAAGTTAGCCGGTGGAATTAACTTGTATGATTGTGATATTACTTTAACCACCAGGTTAAGTTATGATTTTGCTTCAAAAACACAAAGTAAAACACCTGCTTATATGGACATGCAAAGTGCTGTAGCTGAAAATGAAATTTCATCTTTCATAAAAAAGTTAATGGAAATTCATTCAAGAACAAAAGATGTTAATGTGATTGATAATTGGGAAAAGGCGCTGGTAAATTTACAACATTTATTAGTTAACGCAATAAAATAGACTAAATAATAAGTCGGTATCTCTTGTTCATCGCAATCGCACTCTACGGTTTTATCCTGCTGAAATGAGCCTGTTTCCTGACACGGATATAAACACAAAATAGAGTGCTGTAGTTAATCTTTTTGGTTATTCAGAGCAAAATAACAGTAGTGATTCTTTATAAAAAGTAATCTCTCTATCATTTTTATATAAATCATCATTAAGAAAATCCAGAAGCTCTTGCCTTACACTATAAATATTAGCTTTTTGGTCTACCAATGACGATAATATATCTTTGACTCCTTTTAATTTTATGACTCTATCAGATATTGTATTAAGGGTGAAGAGGATATTACGTTTATTAGAGCTTGAGAACCAATACTTCAAAATATTATCAGACCATTCTCTCGGTGTCTTAATTAATTGCGCTTTTGTTCTGACTTTATCGAATGTGGAATCGCTAAAATTTGTTCCTACGCACGAAATGAAATTCATTTCTGACTTGTCAAAATTGCAATTACGCATCTCACACATATCAAGATTAACATTTTGAAATATCGAATAATTCATATCGGCATGTGAAAAAGAACATGCAATAAACGATATAAACTCCAACCTGGAGTTAGAAAATGAATTGTTTTTAAAATCAAAAGCACAGGTTTTTTTGATTCCATAATTGTTAGTCCATCTACAATATAACGAAATCATGTTTTTTATTAACTGATAACACCAATGTGATGATTGAGATAATTCACTGGGATATAAATTTAAATCCTCTTCGAATATAATCTGTGTGTTATAGTTGTTTATTGTATATATATGAAGGCAATCATTTTTTGATGCTATGGTTGTGCTAAAATTAAGTTGCTGAGCATGATCCTTGCTAACGAAATCCAATGTAATAATGTCTTTATTTCCTTTCTTTTCTATGTGATATGCGTTTAAAAAAGAAATTTCATCGATCTGTTCCTCACTTAATATAAATGGCATTTTGTTATCAAAGACAGTGTTATCGGCAGATGGGGCTGGAATACAAGTATTTGAGCACAGTTTTAATAAAAAAACATGAAAACGATGGAACTTGTTTTTGTACATAAGAGAGTCTAATCTCTGTTGTATCTTCTGTAATTGTCCTTTAGGAAGTAAATGCTGTAAATTTGAAAATGCGCAATCTAAAATACGTTGATAATCAAAAAGGTCTTTTCTTGGACCAGTTATCAAAAAATCGTCAGGCAATTTAGAAAAGTGATTGAGATGACATAAATATTCCCGTTGCTTCTTGTCTATATTCTTATAGGAAACTGCATAGTTTGGTGGAGTGCCAATAAGATTTTCCATAAATCACCTTGGTAACATATTATAAAATCTATTTATTCTAACATTGACAATATAACCAGCTATAAAAAATCGCTCATTTTCAGATATTGCGGTTTACCTGAGGGATGATTCGTTATGCCTAAAAATTGGGAATCCAGGGTAAACACCCTGGATTAAATCGGGGGAAATGAGCTATTTTTTATAGTCTTCACTAGTAATATAAGTAACACTTGTTGCTAACCTGGCTAGCGGTAGTGTTAATTAACAATCTAGATGTCGTTATTTTTAAACACCCTAATATTGCACATCGGAGGATTTATGGTTGCTAAATTAAGATCAGATGTTCTTATAAATGCTAATCCCTTTTCAGAGGTGAAAAATGAGAAGCATAAGCATAACGGATATTCTGACAAGGTTACTTTAGATATTAATAATAAGAAATACGATGTAAATTTTAAGGATATTGAAAATATTCTGGATGGTAATGGGGCATTATTTAAAAAACGTACACTGTGGGAGTTTATTCGCGATCTTTTTCCCGGATCGCATATTAAACAAGTTAAAAGCTTAATTTACGAATTTGTGACAAAAAATGATAATAAAGCGGAGATGTTCAAGAATATTAAATCTCTGGCCAAAGTAGAAGAACAATGGCGATTTAGTACTACTACAGATTTTACCACAAATGAAAATAATGAAGTGGTTGTGTGTAGATCTTTTAATCTCTACACGGGGGAGACTGTAAATGAGGCCGATAAGCATCAAGTTTTTTCTGAAAGATTCACTCTTGATAACTATCTTGATGATTTACATTTTGATAATTCTCCCATGAAGAGATTAAAGTTTTCTGATAATGCTGTAAAACTTACGACGCTTATTAAAAATAAAATTCCTGTTTTTGATACAACTATCAATTTAACTTCGTTGCCTAAAGATGTATTAAATTCATTAAAATATTGTAGTTTTAAAAATGTAACTTTTTCAGGAAATATAGAAACTCCGACCCTTGAAGGCCCAGTTTTTGAAAATTGTTATTTCGAAGATTGTAAGTTCAACAACATACATTTTTATGATCCTAATGAAAAAACTGCAGAGTCAGGAAATGAAAAATCAATAATAGGTATGTTTAAAGGTTGTTTTATTTCTAAATGCGAAATAAATCATTATAGTTGTGAGACGTCTCAAGTCTACACCGTTAAACAACCCGTCAATATCCAAGAAAAATTAGGGGCTTATCTCTTTATGCAGTCTTTTGTTCAAGACTGTACAATTCAGGGAGGTAGTTGTCCTGGATCGAGTATACTTCTGAGTCATTTTTATAACTGTGATATCACAGGACTTGAAGCTCCTGGAATGAAATTTTTGGCAAACTCATTCAACAAGTCTAATAATAATTACATCAGGGGGAGGGATCATGGGCTAGTATTTAATAATTGTACTTTGAACTATATTAAAATAAACAGTGGTCTTGGTGAAGCTGGTTCAGGTAAATATATGTTTAACCCCATTGAGTATTTTTCTGAACGCATTGAAAGAAGATCGAGAACTCTTAAGTTAGATGATAATTTTATTAAATGTGCAGACAATATTAATAAAGGTATTAACTCTTCATATAGCAATGAAAATACAGAGAATAATAACGTTTTCTTTAAAAATAGTCGTTTGCGCGGGGCGGAACTGGGCTATTGTTACAGAGAGGACAGACTCGAAGGCTGTTCTATCGATTCTGCTACAATTTATTCACAAGGTAGTCTTACCGATAAAAAATACATTTATATGAATATAGACGGAGCTATAAGTAAAGAACAAATACCAAATTTCATAAGTCAGGCAGATGCTCTATATAAAGACATAGTGGAACTTAGAAAATCCTTGCCAAATACTCGGCTAATATATGAAAAAGCATTTGCAGAATTACAGTCGTTTTTGTCCGCACTCTATAATGAAAAAGGATCGTTTAAAGAGGAATTTTCTTTTGATATTGAAAAAGTTAATTTTTTTATTTTCAAAGATATGCATGGTAGGGCACAACATATCATTAATAATATGATAGGAAGTGACAGAATTAACTTTGTTGAATCTGTCATAAAAGAAATAATTTCGCAGTCAAATGCACAAGAAGATCCTAAATATTCAGAAGGATTTATCCGAAAAGAAAGGCAAGAGTCTCATAACCAATTTGATAGAAATTTAAATTTTAAATTTAAAGATCTTGTCCCCCTATTTGACGATGTTGATATAGACAACATTAAAGCGCTAAAAAATCAACTAGAAAAAATAAAATCTTTTAAAGAATTTTACGACTCAGCACTCAATAATTTTGCTTTCGATTTTCAAAATCTAGCAGGTATATTTAAAATTAACAAGGAAAGTTTAATCCAATATTATCAGGAAGTAAAAGAGTCCAATGAGGGTTACGAGGACATATTGCAAAAAATTAACGAATTAACAAAAGAACATAATAAAATTGTGAAAGAGAAAGCACAACTAGTTAGTGAAAACAAAGATAATTTGACGCGTAATGATATACAAAGAAAATTAAATAACTTTAAGATTGATATTGATAAAATAGATGATGAAATACGAACTTACCAGGATATTGTTCAAAATTATAGTCGGGAGAAAAAATATAAAAAGTATAAAAAACTCAGTGAAATAATCTTGAATGTTATTACATGGTTCGATAAATATCCCGATATTGTGAAAAATATAACCCAGGCTTAGCTAAGCAGAGAGTGATTGACTGGACGAATAACGACATCAATTTTTGAAAGGGAAACATACGCTTACTCATCAGACACTTGGTAGTCTTTATCTCAAACCAGCGTGACTGATGTGTAAGCGTTAAAGTTCGGAGCAATTAACGCGCTATATCCCAGCCGCGTGCCTTCCAGAGCGCAGGCAGTTGCGCCAGCTCGGTAAAGGTGGTGACTTTCGGGTGAACGATCGGCTTATTGTGCGGGTCAGCGCAGAAGTAAAACACTTCCATACCGGCATCTATCCCTGACTGCGCACCGGCGCTGGAGTCATCGACCAGAATGCAGTTTTCAACGTTCACATTCATCGCTTTTGCCGCATGGAACATTAATGCCGGATCGGGCTTCCAACGCTGGATATCGTAGCCGCTGAACAGTTTTTCCGGGAAGTAGTGCAGCATATTGAGCTTACCAAGCGAATGCTGCATTTTGCTCACCGGGCCATTAGAAACCACGCACATCGGCACGTTAACGCTCGCCAGCAATTCGTTCGCTCCCGTGATGACCTCTAGTTCGCTATCAAACAGGCGGGTGACTTCTGCGCGGTAAACGTGCTCTGCATCGGCCTGGACCATCGTCACGCCCTGCTCTTTACTGATGATATCGATGATTTCATAGAGTTTTACGCCTTTAAAACGGGTAAAAATCTCTTCCAGGTCAACGTTAATGCCAAATTCCCTGAACATCGTGACATAGGCGCGAGAGCAAATGACCTCGCTATCGACCAGCGTACCATCGCAGTCGAAAAATACCGCTTCTATCTGGGACATGTCTTTCCTTTATCATTAGTTTAACGTTTTCGTCATGCAAATTTGCACAACGCAATCGTTGCCGTATAAGCAAATACAATGAAAAAAAGTTTTCTTCAGCCGTCCATATTGTCTCATTTTGGTATACGATAGCGACGGATTTTCCCTCCTTAGTTCGGAAATAGATAATGAGTCAACAACACACAACCCAGGCTTCTGGTCAGGGGATGCTGGAACGCGTGTTTAAACTGCGCGAACATGGCACGACGGCTCGGACCGAAGTGATCGCCGGTTTTACCACCTTCCTGACGATGGTTTACATCGTTTTTGTTAACCCGCAAATTCTTGGCGTTGCTGGCATGGACACCAGCGCCGTCTTCGTCACCACTTGTCTGATTGCTGCATTTGGCAGCATTCTGATGGGACTGTTTGCTAATCTGCCAGTTGCACTGGCACCAGCAATGGGCCTGAACGCATTCTTCGCTTTTGTGGTTGTACAGGCGATGGGCTTGCCGTGGCAGGTCGGGATGGGCGCAATCTTCTGGGGCGCTGTCGGACTGCTTCTTTTGACCATTTTCCGCGTTCGTTACTGGATGATTGCTAATATTCCGGTAAGTCTGCGTGTGGGTATTACCAGCGGTATTGGTCTGTTTATCGGCATGATGGGGCTGAAAAACGCGGGCGTGATTGTCGCGAATCCCGAAACGCTAGTGAGCATCGGTAACCTGACTTCTCACAGCGTGCTGCTGGGTATCCTCGGCTTCTTCATCATCGCTATTCTGGCCTCGCGCAATATTCACGCGGCGGTGCTGGTTTCTATTGTGGTGACGACGCTGCTGGGCTGGATGCTGGGTGATGTGCACTACAACGGCATCGTGTCTGCGCCACCGAGCGTAATGACAGTAGTGGGTCATGTCGATTTAGCCGGTTCGTTTAACCTCGGTTTGGCAGGGGTGATTTTCTCTTTCATGCTGGTCAACCTGTTTGACTCCTCCGGTACGCTGATTGGCGTGACCGATAAAGCAGGTCTGGCGGATGAGAAAGGTAAATTCCCGCGCATGAAGCAGGCGCTGTATGTCGACAGTATCTCTTCCGTGACCGGTTCGTTTATCGGTACTTCTTCTGTTACGGCGTATATTGAGTCCTCTTCCGGCGTTTCTGTTGGCGGTCGTACCGGTCTGACGGCAGTGGTTGTTGGTCTGCTGTTCCTGCTGGTTATCTTCCTGTCGCCGCTGGCGGGAATGGTGCCGGGATATGCCGCAGCTGGCGCGCTGATTTACGTTGGCGTGTTGATGACCTCAAGTCTTGCTCGCGTGAACTGGCAGGATCTTACCGAATCCGTTCCAGCGTTTATTACCGCCGTGATGATGCCGTTCAGCTTCTCGATTACCGAAGGTATCGCACTGGGCTTTATCTCCTACTGCGTGATGAAAATCGGTACCGGACGTCTGCGTGATCTAAGCCCGTGCGTAATCATCGTTGCGCTGCTGTTTATCCTGAAGATTGTGTTTATCGACGCTCACTAAAATCGATAGCGCGTTAAAAACCCGCCATGCATGATTGCTGGCGGGTTTTTTATTTAGATCTTAACTCGCTGAATAAACTCACCAAATGCGGTTAATTGCCCGGTCAGGTGGTCAAGCGTACCCTGATCAATCACTTCTCCGGTTTGCGGATCAACTTTGTTCTGAATCACGCCGCCCATAAATTCCGGCTTGTTCATCACCATTGCATCGAGAAAAACCAGAATCTGGCGCAGGTGATACTGACAGCGCGCGCCGCCAATCACGCCCATTGAGCTGGTCTGAATCAACACCGGTTTACCAGCCAGAGGTTGATCCGGCAGGCGGGAAAGCCAGTCGATGGCATTTTTCAGCCCGCCCGGTACCGAGTAGTTATATTCCGGCGTGACGATCACCACACCGTCAGCCTGACGGATCTGCTCCGCCATAGCTTCTACCGTTGCGGGAAAACCTTCTTCCTGCTGTACATCAGCGTCATACAGGGGAATGTCGGCAATGGAAGGTAATGCATTGATTTCCATGCTAGCAGGAGCAATTTTCGGCAGGGTACGTGCAACCATGCCATTAAATGAGCCTTTGCGCAGGCTCCCCAGTAACGTAACCACCTTCAATTTTTCAGACATAATGACTCCTGTGGTTGTCTATCAATTTGGCGAAAAAGACTTCACGGTAGAGAGTTGGGCAAAACGCATCATCCGGCTGGTAGGATTGTTGGCGCGGCTGTGAATATCCGGCAGGCTTTTCCAGCCGCGTTTGCCATCTAACTCCCAGACACTGAGCTTTTCAATTGTGGGCGTGACCGCCACGGACCACACCAGCACGTCCTCCGCGTCGCATAACGCTTCTACATGATTTACATGAGCACATTTCAGGCGTCCGGCAATGGGCAGCAGCTGCAGATCGCGCGGATCGTCATTCAAAACATCACCGGTTAGTTTTAGCACGCTTCGGCGCAACGTGATGAGTTGCGCCCGCGCTTCGTTAGGATCGTTTTGTTTACTGATCCATAGCGATTCATTGCTGGAAAAGGAGTGGTTATCGAGCGCGTGTGGGCTATGAAACCCGCGCGTCGCACGCTGCAGTTCCATATCGAGGCCACATTCACCTTCGGTTGTTAGCGCCACGCCAACCATATTCCCGGCATAAGAAATAGAAAACGAGGGCAAATTTTTATCACTGAAAACCGGTTTTCCTTTCGGCAGGGTGACGATTTCCGGTAATTCGCCGATGCCATACAGCATGAACATCAGTTCTGCGAGTAAACCTCTGGACGCCAGGAAACGGCTTTGACGATGAGGGGGAATATTTCGGGCTTCTTGATGACACTGGGAGGAGAGACGAACAGAAATCAGATGTCCTTCCGTTAAAATCCCTCGGGCAAAGTGAGTCGCCATTTTTCGCTCCATGCTTAATGGTCCATTATGAATACAAGAGTAATCATTTACTGGAATGATGGACAGACTAAAGCAGCTAAAAGTTCGATTCAGACAATCTTATTACAACTATTTTACATTTTATTGTGAAATAGGGTTGCGTTTCATACGATTCGGTTATGCCATCGACGCGTAAAGATTTTTAATGGTTTCCCGTAACCAGACGATCTTCGGATTATGGCTGTTCCGTTTATGCCACAGTAGGGTAAAAGGGACTTCCAACTTTTTTTGCTGGCTTTCGTCAAACGGGAGAGGTAGAGCAACTAACGGCAGTTGGTGGAGTTGATTGTAGTACTGACAGTAGCGTGGTGCGGTCGCCAGTAGCAGATTGTCGGGCTGCGCTGCCATAAACAGTGACTGCTCGAATTCCGGCAAACTCATAGCAATCGTGCGTTCGCGCCCCAGCTCCTGTAACACATTGTCCAGCGCCCAGGTATCGCTCTGTTCCCAGCAAATGCTGATATGTGGGTAACGTAAAAAGGTATCCAGATCCCACGCTTCATGCAGTGCTGGATGATCTTTGCGCAACCAGACGCAGGGCACATCACTAAACAGTACTTCATAATCAATGGCTAATGGCAGCGAACTTAGCAGCTCCCGCGAACGGGGATGGCTTTCGCGACCGGAAAAACCAATATCCACTTCGCCACGGGTAATCGCATCCAGTGAATCATAATCCCAGTTGCGCAATTTGATCGTCGCCTGGGGGTAACGCTGGTAGATCTGCTTAGTCAGCGTATTGAACATGATCATCATCAGCGGCGATTCCGCCGCCAGTTCAAACTTAAGACCGCGCGGCGTTTGGTGGTGCGGTTTATCCAGCAGCAGATTGCTCATTTGCATCCACTCCGCCAGATTTTGCTCCATGCTGACCATTAGCGGTGTGGGCGACAGGCCCAGCGGTGAGTTCACAAAGAGCGGGTCGTCAAACCACGCTCTTAACTTTGCCAGCGACTTACTCACCGCCGAAGGTGTCACGTTCATCCGCTTCGCCGCTTTGGTTACGCTGCGCTCCTGCATCAGCAGTTGCAGACAGAGCAGCAGATTGAGATCAAGCGTGGTGATGGATTTCTTCATGAGCGGCAACCGGGCGTCCAGGCGCGACGAACATAATCAGCAACAGGCTCACTATGCTACAGGCAATCAGAATCCCGATCAGCATATTCCATGCGCCGATACCAACCACCGCTGCCAGCCAAATCCACAGTGACGATCCGCAAACTTGCGCAATACCTAAGGTCGAGCTGGCTACGCCCGCGCGTAATGAAAACGGCCCTAACGCCTGACTCATCGCTACGCCAAAACCTACCGAGAAACCGGAGCAAATCAGCGTGATACCAAACAGAGAAACCGCATGGGAAGGTGAAACGGCAAGAGTGATACCTGCCGCCAGAAATAACACCTGTGAGGTGATCATCAACGTACGTGGCTTAAAGATCCCCAGTGCAAATGGCGTGGAGAATGAAACGGTCATGCTGACTCCTGCGGTCAACGCCATTATGGTGGCGTATTCTCCGCGCTCAAAACCCATGATTTCCATCATCAATACCGGCGACGTATTCACGAAGGTGAGGATCACCGAAACGCTGAGGGTGGTGATTACCACACGGCTGAGGAAAAACCGGTTAAGCAGCGACTCGCTATTTTCTCGTGGTTTGTCAGAAGCTGCGGGGGCGGCAGGGCGCGTTTCTTTTAAAATAAACAAAGACAACATCAGTACTGCGACGCCCATCGTTGCCATCGTCCAGAACAGACTCTGCCACGGGAATTTAAGCATAATCAGGTGTCCGAGCACTGGCGCTAACACCGGAATGATGCAGGTAATACCGTTGAGTAACGACAGCACTTTTGCCCGACGTCGATCATCCAGTGTGTCACGTAAAATGGCGAACGCCACCACGTAACAACAGCCTGCGCCTAACCCCTGTAGAAATCGCCCTGCAAGAAATAACGTGCTGGTTTCAGCCAGTGAACAGAACACCGAGGCGATAATAAATAGCGCCGCGCCGGGTATGGCGACAGGCTTTCTCCCTGAACGATCGGCCACTTTACCGGCAAATAACATCGCTGCCGCCATACCTGCCAGATAAACGGAAAACGCAATATGCAACTGCGCTTCGCTGGCATTGAGATCGGCGGCGATGCGCGGTAAACCAACGAGGTACATATCAATCCCGGCGGGATAAAGTAAAACCAGGGCAAAACTACAAATCAAAAAGCGGGACATGGGCTAAAGCGTCCTGATAGTAAGGTGACGCAAAGCATACGTGGTGAAGCAGAATCAGGCGAGTTGCCATTTGGACATAAGTGATTTCCTGACAGGCAAGAAGCCAGCTATTTCGCTGGCTTCTTAAACGGATTAGCCAAATTTAGGTAACACATTAAAGACGTTACCGAACCAGCATAAAATTACGGTTATACCAAAGAGAATGACAATCGCCGGAATAAGATTGCCGCCCCAGACCGTGAACATCTGGTTGGGAAACTTCTTGCGAGCTTTGATTGCCAGCACTGCGGGGATAATGACTGCCCAGATGGTGGCGCACAACCCGGCACCGCCGATCCCGTAAATAAAGCCGTTCGGGAAGATCAGATACAACAACGCGGGTGGCAGGAAGGTTAACAGCACGGTTTTGAAACGCCCGGCGTGGGAGTTATCAATCTTAAACAGATCCGCCAGATAATCGAACAACCCCAGTGTGACACCAAAGAACGAACTGGCGACAGCTAAGTTAGAGAACACCAGCAGGCAAAACTCGATAATGCCTTGCTGTTTGGTGCCGAGGAACGATTTCACCAGCGAATCAACGTTGCCGCCTGAAGAGATAATCGCCTTAAAGCTTTCTCGCGGAATGTTCCCCATCGTGCAATAGAGCCAGAAGAGATAAATCACCAGCGCCAACAGCGAACCGAAAACCACGCTTTTGATTAGCTTATCTTTGCGTTTGCCATAGCAAATAATCAGGCTGGGAATATTGCCGTGGAAACCAAATGACGCCAGACACACCGGCAAAGCCATAAAGATATACGGGAAGTAAGACGTTCCCGCCGTGGTGCTGGTGGCATCGCGCAGAATGGAGTAATCGACCTGGAAGAAGAAAGAACCAAACACGATCACAAAGGAGATAATCTTCAGCCCGAGGAACAACGAGGTAATACGGCTGGCGGCTAACGAGCTTATCCACAATACGCTGGCAACGAAAATGGCTGTGCAGATCCCGACAATACGTGGATTAGCGTGATAACCCAAATTCATTGATATCGTTTCACTAATGATCGCACCATTAGCAGAGATATAGGCATAAGTGAGGATATAGAGAACGAAGGCAACGGTAATACCGCTGATAATGTTCCAAGTGTTACCGATTAAATCTTTGGTGATGGTGTTAAAACTGGAGCCGACGGGATAATTTAAATTTGCTTCTAATAATAATAACCCGGAATGAAGCATCGAAAACCAGGCAATGATAAGGATAAAGGCACCCCAGAAAAACCAGGCACCGGCAAGATCAACAGGTAAAGCAAACATACCTCCACCGATTACTGTACCTGCTATAACCATAACACCCCAAAATGCAGAGTGCTTTTTTTCAGCTTGATCAGTCATGATGCCACCTTTAGAGGAAGGCTATTTTTGTTATTGAAGATGTAGGGAGTTAGAGTGGCTAACATCCTTATAGCCACTCTGAATGTATTAATTAAACTTCTTTCAGTTTTGCGGTGAAGTGACGCAATACTTTTGGCTCATAGGTAAAGGTTAAACCTTTAATATTCGCCGCGTTCTCTTTCACATGTTTGAAGGCTTCAATAATGAAGTCCATATGTGTTTGAGTATATGTTGCGCGCGGAATGGTTAAACGCAGCAGTTCAGCCGGGCATGGCAGTTGTTTACCGGTTTTCGGATCGCGGCCTAACAGGAAAGAGCCAATTTCTACCGCACGGATACCGGCGACTTTATACAGCTCGCAGGCCAGCGCCTGTGCCGGGAACTGATCTGCCGGGATATGCGGCAACAGTTTACCTGCATCAACGAATGCCGCGTGACCGCCCGCCTGCTGGCAGACAACGCCAATCTCTTCCAGACCATCGACCAGATACTGCACCTGCGCGATACGATAAGCCAGCCAGTCCAGATTCATGCCGTCATACAGACCTACCGCCAGACGCTCCATCGCGCCGCCTTCCAGGCCGCCATATGTCGGGAAGCCTTCCTGTACCACGCAAAGGGTTCTGCACTCGGTGTACACATCAAAGAAGCTGTCGTCTTTCACGCATAGCAGGCCGCCCATCGGCACCATTGCATCTTTCTTGGCGGACATGGCCAGCATATCGGCATATTTGTAGGTTTCGCGGGTGATCTGCTCGATAGTCCAGTCTTTGTATTCTGCTTCACGCTGCTTGATGAAATAGGCGTTTTCGGCAAAGCGTGCGGAGTCCATGACCACCGGAATATCGTATTTCTTCGCGATGCTGTACATCGCTTTTAAGTTTGCCAGTGAAACCGGCTGACCACCTGCAGAGTTACTGGTGATGGTTGCAACGATATACGGCACGTTATTCGGGCCAACTTCTTCAATACCGCGTTCTAATCCCTCAAGGTCAAAGTTGCCTTTAAAGTCGTAACGCACGCCCGTATCGAAGGCTTCTTTGATATAGACGTTACGCACGGTACAGCCGTTGATCTGGCTATGGCCCTGCGTGGTATCAAAGAAATAGTTAGAGAACGCCACCATTTTGCTGCGATCCAGGCCCTTTTCCTGCTCGCGTTTTTTAATCAGAACTGGAATATAGATTTGCTCTGCGCCACGGCCCTGGTGAGTCGGAATAGTGTATTGATAACCAAAGATATTTTTCACTGATTCGGCTAACGCATAGTAGCTGCGGCTGCCGCTGTAGGCTTCGTCGCCGCGCATCATCGCGGCCTGCATACTCTGCGTCACTGCCCCGGTGCCGCTGTCGGTCAGTAAATCGATAAACACATCTTCGCTATCCAGCAAGAACGGGTTCATACCGGATTTAATAATTGCCTCTTCACGGTAAGCGCGAGTCGTACGTTTTACTGGCTCAATAACACGAATGCGGAATGGTTCAGGGAGATGTTTAAAGTTTTCCATTACATAATCCTTCATTTATTTTAATTACAGTGATCCCTGTGAATATGATATTTGCAATATCTATTAATTCGCCAGTTATATATGCCAAGACCATCATTTACTAAAGCAAGTAAATAAATGAGAGACAGCCTTTGCATAAGGCAAAATTAAGATATAGCAAACAAATAGATCACATTGAATCTAATCGGTTTGGCTTTGGTGATGGTTACAGAAGGGCAAATCAAGGGCGGTGATCGACAATCTTGTTGTCAATATTGAACCATTTTGAGGTCACACATATATGTAAGATATTCATAATGCACTTATCCTCGAAAGACACGAGGCTACAGTATAATACTCAAGAAATTTGTCTATGCTGAAATTGTTTAAATGTGAATCGAATCACAATTAGTTATTGGCTGTGTTTGTGGGAGCTGGCGTATACGGAATATTAACATAAATCCGTGGGTGGATAATTTTTTAATTTTTATCATTATTGTTGAAGGTGATGGCATTGATTATAGGGATACCATTACAAGGAGCTTTTTCCCACGTTGACGTGTCGCGGTTTACTCACCTCATTACCAGGTCGATGACCTTATAGGGAAATGACGTAAAAAGACGAATAACTCTATAAATGAGCGAAATTTGATAGTTGATATTTAAATAGTAACCTTATTATTACTACAACTTTCATATGAATGAGGAGAAAGGAAATGGTTGATAACGTAACTGTTGGCAGAGTATGTGTACAATCTTCTTCTTTCATACCTGATTTGGATGGAGGAAAAAATAAAACTCAATTAATCGTTGACGATATAGTGTTGTATCTTAAAAATCCTTCAGTTTATTCACTTGAAAAAGCGGGTTCATTAAGTAATTTTGTTAATAATAGCAGTGAGATTGAACCATGGGTTTTTATCGGTGGTGGACTTATTATTATTGTCTCAACATCTGAGCAAGACCCTGAAAGTATGATTGTAACTGTGGGGGATGCTGAAGGAAAGTATGCTACACAGATTTTTGTACCGCCTGCGCTTACAACATCCCTCAAAGATATTTTTATTCGCTCTCATACGAACGCAGATGATGAGAGTTTTACTAAAGAGCAGAAAAAAGCTAATAGTAAATATGATATTGTAGATTATAACTGTAAGGTTTATTTTAATGAAAAACCAGAAGATTTAGTCGTGTGCAGGCATATTTCTCTGCAGTATTGTATAGATTCAATGAATGAAAATACAGGTAAAGTTCCATTGAAGGAATGCTATTCAACTCCAGAAGGGATACAGCAACATTTTCCATACGAGCTTGATCAGCAATTTGATAATCTAATAAACAATCCACCACCAGGTACATGCGTCGTTGCTAGTGACAAGTTCGGGGAGATATTATCTGTCTTCTTTCACAGAATGGAAAAAGAGAAGTTAACGCATATGGCGGCAATCGTTAAATCTCAAAAACACGCTATGGCCGTCCGCTTGAGGATAAAACAAACGCCTGCCGGAGAAACTGAATATGTTGTATCCTTTTATGATCCTAATGCAACCAATACTGCAGTACGCTATAAAGCAAAAAACTGTGATTCTTTTGGGTCATTACAATCATTTATAAATATTGAGTTGGCGAATATAAAATGGGTAAAAACAGAGATTTGCTCCGAGTGTGTAGGCATAATTCCTTATCTCCCTCGAGAGCAGGCCCATTTATTAAGTGGTATAGAAAATGAATTGCAACCACCATTATCACCATCAGCATTATATCTATTAATGCAAATGGGGACGTATGAAAATATTGTTCTTTTTTTCGATAAGTTAAGAAATTCCCAAGAAATGACAGTATCAAAGGTTCTTGAGATTCTTGCTGCTAAAGGACCAGGGGGAACATATGGGTTATATATGTCACTGCAACACGATAATCTTAATAAGATTAATGAATATATAACAAATTTAAAAGAGTTGGCCCGAAAATTTAACTTTAGCCGGGAAGACCTGGAAACTCTACTCCTTGCGAAAGATAACCGTGGTGTGAGCGCGATTTCTGTAGCGTTATCAAAAAATAAAAAAGAAAGTGTCAAGGCATTGTTCTTGGCGATAGATGACTTTGAGAAAGAGTTTGGGGTAAATAAAAATGAAATACTTCTTTATATAGGAAAAAAAATATGCTCAACTTATGATTTAAATAGCGCTATTAAAACCAATAATTATAATGTTGTTAATATATTGCTCGCCAATATAAAAGCCAAAATGTTTAAAAATGAAATAAATAAAGAAGATATATTGAAACTGATGGCTGCAAGAGAAAAATGGACGGGGGAGTCAGACAAATGGACGAAGGCATCAGGCTTATATTCTGCGATAGTGAAAGGGTATACGGAGATTGTTGCCGCCTGGATGGAGACAGCTGATGTGATAGCCAGCCATTATGAAAATGATAAAGATGTGGTGAGCGAACTACTGTCGCTGAGCAGAAATAATGCCGTCTGCTCTTTGCATATTGCAAGCTTTAAGAAAATGAGTAAACAGGTCATTGACGTATATCTGAATGCGGCGATTCGCCTGGCGTTGCAACACGGATTCACTTTCGATGAAATTGTGGAGCAGTTTACCCGTGACTTTGATGGCAAGCCATTCTCTCATGTGGTAAATAACGGGGATGATATACATATGGGACTCTGGCTGAAAATATTCAAAATTGTGGTTGGTGAAAATGAAAATTACCTTAAAGATGTGATGATGCAGCTGGAAGAAAAGAATAATGAAGGTAAATCTGTAATAAGTCAGGCAAATGGCAATCCTGTACTTAAAGAACTATTCTGGAAAGCAGTAGACGAATTTAACTTTCCGCAAGAGGAGCTTAATAGGTTAAAGCAATATCGTTCTCTGTAAAGACAGGACTGCAAGGTGTTTAAAGTCGCTCCAGCCAGTAGCAAATGCAGTTTCGGTGCAGGATGCTCATAAAAAACAAGCGCTGTTCCGTTCTGATAGTTAGTTTCCCCAGAACGGAACAGTGCCCTTTATATCAATTTAGACGACTCACTTACCAATACAGAAGCTGGAGAAAATCCGCCCCAGTAGGTCGTCTGAGGTAAATTCTCCGGTGATCTCGCTTAAATTCTGCTGCGCCAGACGCAGTTCTTCCGCCAGCAGCTCACCCGCCCAGGCACCTAACAGTTGCGCTTTACCCTGTTGCAGGTGCTCTGCCGCCTGTTCCAGTGCCTGTAGGTGACGACGACGCGCCAGGAAGCCGCCTTCCATGTTGGTGTCAAAGCCCATGCTCTGTTTGAGATGGTTACGCAGTACGTCCACACCTTCACCAGTCCTTGCCGAGAGACGAATTAACGCGTGACCGTTCACTTCACTCATCCCCAGCGTTTCGCCGGTGATATCGGCTTTATTGCGCACCACAGTGATCGGCAGTTTCGCTGGCAGACGGGCGATAAACTCCGGCCAGATCTCTGCTGGATCAACGGCATCCGTGGTGGTGCCATCAACCATAAACAGCACACGGTCGGCCTGTTCAATTTCCTGCCATGCGCGCTCGATACCAATACGCTCCACTTCGTCACTGGCTTCGCGTAATCCGGCGGTATCGATGATATGCAGCGGCATTCCGTCAATGTGGATATGCTCACGCAGTACGTCACGCGTGGTTCCGGCGATATCAGTCACGATTGCCGCTTCACGGCCCGCCAGCGCGTTCAGTAGGCTTGATTTACCGGCGTTTGGACGCCCGGCAATGACGACTTTCATCCCTTCGCGCAACAAGCTGCCCTGACGAGCCTCGGCGCGTACTGCGTCGAGATCGGCAATCACGTCATTGAGCTGGGCTTCAATTTTGCCGTCGGAGAGGAAATCGATCTCTTCATCGGGGAAATCAATTGCCGCTTCGACGTAAATGCGCAAGTGGGTGAGGGCTTCCACCAGATGGTTAACCCGTGCGGAGAACGCGCCTTGTAGCGAGTTTAGCGCTGAGCGCGCCGCCTGTTCCGAGCTGGCGTCGATAAGGTCTGCAATCGCTTCGGCCTGGGCTAAGTCGAGTTTATCGTTAAGAAACGCGCGTTCGGAAAACTCACCAGGACGGGCAATCCGCAGGCCGGGAATAGTCAGAATGCGTTTTAACAGCAGGTCGAGGATCACCGGACCGCCATGGCCTTGCAGTTCCAGCACATCTTCGCCGGTGAACGAGTTCGGGCCAGGGAACCATAGCGCAATCCCCTGATCGAGCACGCTGCCATCGGCGTCTTTAAACGGAAGATAATCGGCGTAGCGCGGCTTAGGCAGTTTACCCAGCACGGTTTCGGCAACCTCACGGGCTTTGAGGCCGGAGATGCGCAGGATGCCAACGCCGCCACGTCCCGGAGGCGTGGCCTGGGCTACGATAGTGTCATTATCGCTCATGATGTTCCTGTTGCTTTGTGTGGCGGATGCGCGGTGCTTATCCACCCTACGAAAAGAAAAAAGGCGGTCAACTGACCGCCCTTATTTTAGCGAAAACTCACCGAATCAGGATTTTTTCTTCTCGCGGCTATGCAGGCCACGTTTCTCCAGACCACGGTAAATCAGCTGCTGCTGGATAATGGTAACCAGGTTGCTGACGATATAGTACAGCACCAGACCTGATGGGAACCACAGGAAGAACACGGTGAAGATGACCGGCATAAAGGTCATGATCTTCTGCTGCATCGGGTCGGTCACAGTGGTCGGCGACATCTTCTGAATGAAGAACATCGTTACGCCCATCAGGATCGGCAGGATGTAGTACGGGTCCTGTGCTGACAGGTCGTGGATCCACAGTGCAAACGGTGCCTGACGCAGTTCAACGGAACCCATCAGCATGTAGTACAACGCCAGGAAGATTGGCATCTGGATCAGCAGCGGGAAGCAGCCGCCCAGCGGGTTAACCTTCTCAGCTTTGTACAGCGCCATCATTTCCTGGCTGATACGCTGTTTGTCATCGCCCAGACGCTCACGCATCGCCTGAATCTTCGGCTGCAGCATACGCATCTTCGCCATGGAGGTGTACTGCGCTTTGGTCAGCGGGTACATGATGCCACGAACGATAAAGGTGATGATGATAATGGAGAAGCCCCAGTTACCCACAAAGCTATGGATCCATTTCAGCAGTTTGAACAGCGGCTGAGAGATGAACCACAACCAACCGTAATCAACGGTCAGATCCAGGTGCGGAGCAACTGCTGCCATTTTGTCCTGAATTTCCGGGCCAACCCACAGGGTGCTGTTCATTGCGCCAGTCTGACCAGGCTGAACCAGTACCGGCTGAGATTTATAGCCGATAGCGGCGATGCCGTTACCCAGATTAGCGGTGTAGAAGTTGTTGGTACCGTCGTTATGCGGGATCCACGCAGTCGCGAAATACTGTTGCAGCATCGCCACCCAACCACCTTTCGAAGAGATGTTCAGGTTTTCGTTATCGGCAATGGTATCGAACTTATATTTCTCGTACTTCTCGTCAGGCGTGGAGTACGCCGCGCCACGGAAGGTGTGCAGTGCGAAGTTGCTGCTTCCGGTGTCGAGATGCGGTGGCAGTGTAATGGATTGCTTCAACTGACCAAAGGTGGAGATCTCCAGCGGTTTCTCGCCAGCGTTCTGCACGTTGTAGTTGACGTTGACAGCGTAATCACCACGTTTCAGGACAAACGTTTTGGTAAACGTGTTGCCTGCCGCGTCGGTATACGTCATCGGCACCTGCAGTTCATTTTGACCTTCAGCCAGCACATAAGCGTCTTTTTCAACGTTATACAGCGGACGCGGGCCGTTAGCCGGATTATCCGGGCCATCACGACCGGTCAGACCGCTCTGTGCCTGATAAATAAACTGCGGTGAAGTTTCCAGCAGCTGGAACGGCTGGGTAGAGTTCAGCTCTTTCGGGTAAGCAGGCAGCAGAGCTTGCTCAACATCACCACCACGGGTGTTGATGGTCAGATCAAGCACGTCGGTCTTAACCGAGATCAGTTTCCCCTGGCCACTGGCCGGTACGCCCTGGTCGGCGGCGCTACCCGCTGCGGTGGTCGTTGTCTGCGTGGTCTGTTGGGCCTGAGGTTGCGGGTTTTTATCCTGCTCCCAGGCTTGCCAGATCATGAAAGACACGAACAGCAAAGCGATGACTAAAAGATTGCGTTGCGAATCCATCGTTAGTGTTCTCTGGTATCAAATGGTCCGGGCGGGACGGGATCGTCACCACCAGGGTGTAAAGGGTGGCATTTTAATACGCGTTTCACCGTCAACCAACTGCCTTTTATCACTCCAAACCTGCGCAATGCCTCAATTCCGTAGCTTGAACAGGTTGGAGTGAAACGACAATGCGGCCCGAGTAGCGGACTAATCAGGCGTTGATAGACCCGAATGAGGGCTATCAGGACCCGCGAGCCAGGCGACAGTGGCGGCGCCATAATTTTTCCAACGCTTCCGAGAGAGCACGGTTATCGAGGTCGGCAACCCCTTTTTTCGCCACCACCACGAAATCCATAGCCGGGAGTTCATGTTGGCGCAGACGGAAGCTTTCACGCGTCAGACGTTTAATCCGATTGCGTTCATGGGCGCGTCGAACGTTTTTCTTGGCGACTGTAAGACCGATACGGGGATGCCCCAGCGAATTCAGGCGGCCGAGAATGGTAATTTGCGGCGTGCCAGCCCGTTGTGGCTGCTGGAAGACGAATGTGAATTGACTGGGAGTTAACAAGCGTAACTCCCTGGGAAATGCGAGCTTAACCACTCAGGGGTTAGCTTTATTACTTAGAAACGGTCAGACGAGCGCGGCCTTTAGCACGACGACGTGCCAGAACCTGACGACCATTTTTAGTAGCCATACGAGCACGGAAGCCGTGAGAACGGTTGCGCTTCAGTACAGACGGTTGAAAAGTGCGTTTCATGGCGATTTCTACCTAAACTTGAATAAATTCAATGGCTTTATTGGATATCCGCCGAAAAATGAAACGATGGACACCGAAGCCATGGGTGATTAAAGAGGCCGGATTGTAATAATTGTACACTCCGGAGTCAATTCTCTTTCCTTATTTACCGCGCTTTTCCGCACCTTTTCGCAGGGAAAACGTACGGCCTCACACCAGTGAAAACCAGCATGGCGCGCCGGGTGGAGGATTATACGGGCTGACGGGTAAAGCGCAAGGATCGTCCTGGATCTTTATTAGATCGATTAAGCCAATTTTTGTCTATGGTCATTAAATTTTCCAATATGCGGCGTAAATCGTGCTCGCCTCGCGGCAGGATCGTTTACACTTAGCGAGTTCTGGATCATCCTGTGGATAAATCGGGAAAATCTGTGAGAAACAGAAGATCTCTTGCGCAGTTTAGGCTATGATCCGCGGTCCCGATCGTTTAGCAGGATCTTGATCGGGCATATAACCGCAGACAGCGGTTCGTGCGTCACCCTCAAGCAGGGTCTTTTCGACGTACGTCAACAATCATGAATGTTTCAGCCTTAGTCATTATCGACTTTTGTTCGAGTGGAGTCCGCCGTGTCACTTTCGCTTTGGCAGCAGTGTCTTGCCCGATTGCAGGATGAGTTACCAGCCACAGAATTCAGTATGTGGATACGCCCATTGCAGGCGGAACTGAGCGATAACACGCTGGCCCTGTACGCGCCAAACCGTTTTGTCCTCGATTGGGTACGGGACAAGTACCTTAATAATATCAATGGACTGCTAACCAGTTTCTGCGGAGCGGATGCCCCACAGCTGCGTTTTGAAGTCGGCACCAAACCGGTGACACAAACGCCACAAGCGGCAGTGACGAGCAACGTCGCGGCCCCAGCACAGGTGGCGCATGCGCAGCCGCAACGTGTTGCGCCTTCTACGCGTTCCGGTTGGGATAACGTCCCGGCTCCGGCAGAACCGACCTATCGTTCTAACGTAAACGTCAAACACACGTTTGATAACTTCGTTGAAGGTAAATCTAACCAACTGGCGCGCGCGGCGGCTCGTCAGGTGGCTGATAACCCTGGCGGTGCCTATAACCCGTTGTTCCTTTATGGCGGCACGGGTCTGGGTAAAACTCACCTGCTGCATGCGGTGGGTAACGGCATTATGGCGCGTAAGCCGAATGCCAAAGTGGTTTATATGCACTCCGAGCGCTTTGTTCAGGATATGGTTAAAGCCCTGCAAAACAACGCGATCGAAGAGTTTAAACGCTACTACCGTTCCGTAGATGCACTACTGATCGACGATATTCAGTTTTTTGCTAATAAAGAACGATCTCAGGAAGAGTTTTTCCACACCTTCAACGCCCTGCTGGAAGGTAACCAGCAGATCATTCTCACCTCGGATCGCTATCCGAAAGAGATCAACGGCGTTGAGGATCGTCTGAAATCCCGCTTCGGTTGGGGACTGACTGTGGCGATCGAACCGCCAGAGTTAGAAACCCGCGTGGCGATCCTGATGAAAAAGGCCGACGAAAACGACATTCGTTTGCCGGGCGAAGTGGCGTTCTTTATCGCCAAGCGTCTACGCTCTAACGTACGTGAGCTGGAAGGGGCGTTGAACCGCGTCATTGCTAACGCCAACTTTACCGGACGGGCGATCACCATCGACTTCGTGCGTGAGGCGCTGCGCGACTTGCTGGCATTGCAGGAAAAACTGGTCACCATCGACAATATTCAGAAGACGGTGGCAGAGTACTACAAGATCAAAGTTGCGGATCTCCTTTCCAAGCGTCGATCCCGCTCGGTGGCGCGTCCGCGCCAGATGGCGATGGCGCTGGCGAAAGAGTTGACTAACCACAGTCTGCCCGAGATTGGCGATGCGTTTGGTGGTCGTGACCACACAACGGTGCTTCATGCTTGCCGGAAGATCGAGCAGTTGCGTGAAGAGAGCCACGATATCAAAGAAGATTTTTCAAATTTAATCAGAACATTGTCATCGTAAACCTATGAAATTTACCGTAGAACGTGAGCATTTATTAAAACCGCTACAACAGGTGAGCGGTCCGTTAGGTGGTCGTCCTACGCTACCGATTCTCGGTAATCTGCTGTTACAGGTTGCTGACGGTACGTTGTCGCTGACCGGTACCGATCTCGAGATGGAAATGGTGGCACGTGTTGCGCTGGTTCAGCCGCACGAACCAGGGGCGACGACCGTTCCGGCGCGCAAATTCTTTGATATCTGCCGTGGTCTGCCTGAAGGCGCGGAAATTGCCGTGCAACTGGAAGGTGAGCGGATGCTGGTGCGTTCCGGGCGTAGCCGTTTTTCGCTTTCCACCCTGCCAGCAGCAGATTTCCCGAACCTCGATGACTGGCAGAGCGAAGTCGAATTTACCCTGCCGCAGGCGACGATGAAGCGTCTGATTGAAGCGACTCAGTTTTCGATGGCGCATCAGGATGTTCGCTATTACTTAAACGGTATGCTGTTCGAAACCGAAGGTGAAGAACTGCGTACCGTGGCGACCGACGGTCACCGTCTGGCGGTCTGTTCCATGCCAATTGGTCAGTCTTTGCCAAGCCATTCGGTGATCGTGCCGCGTAAAGGTGTGATTGAACTGATGCGTATGCTCGACGGCGGCGACAATCCGCTGCGCGTGCAGATTGGCAGCAACAACATTCGCGCCCACGTTGGCGACTTTATCTTCACCTCCAAACTGGTGGATGGTCGCTTCCCGGATTATCGCCGCGTTCTGCCGAAGAACCCGGACAAACATCTGGAAGCAGGCTGCGATCTGCTCAAGCAGGCGTTTGCCCGTGCAGCGATCCTCTCCAACGAGAAATTCCGCGGCGTGCGTCTGTATGTCAGCGAAAATCAGCTGAAAATCACCGCCAATAACCCGGAACAGGAAGAAGCGGAAGAGATCCTCGACGTTACCTATAGCGGTGCGGAGATGGAAATTGGCTTCAACGTCAGCTATGTACTGGATGTTCTGAACGCGCTGAAATGCGAAAACGTGCGCATGATGCTGACCGATTCGGTTTCCAGTGTGCAGATTGAAGATGCCGCATCACAGTCGGCTGCCTATGTTGTCATGCCAATGAGACTGTAATGTCCCTCACCCGCTTGTTGATCCGCGATTTCCGCAACATTGAAACCGCGGATCTCGCTTTATCTCCCGGCTTTAACTTTCTGGTTGGTGCCAACGGCAGTGGCAAAACCAGCGTGCTGGAAGCCATCTATACGCTCGGCCACGGTCGGGCGTTTCGCAGTTTGCAGATTGGTCGTGTTATTCGCCACGAGCAGGAGGCGTTTATTCTCCATGGGCGTTTACAGGGCGAAGAGCGCGAGACGGCGATTGGCCTAACCAAAGATAAACAGGGCGACAGCAAAGTCCGCATCGACGGTACTGACGGGCATAAGGTCGCCGAGCTGGCGCACCTGATGCCGATGCAACTGATAACGCCAGAAGGGTTTACTTTACTCAACGGCGGCCCCAAATACAGAAGAGCTTTCCTCGACTGGGGATGCTTTCACAACGAACCCGGATTTTTCACCGCCTGGAGCAATCTCAAGCGATTACTCAAGCAGCGCAATGCGGCACTGCGCCAGGTGACTCGTTATGAACAGCTACGCCCGTGGGACAAAGAACTGATCCCGCTGGCAGAACAAATCAGTACCTGGCGCGCCGAGTACAGCGCCGGTATCGCCGCTGATATGGCCGATACCTGTAAGCAATTTCTCCCGGAGTTTACTCTGACTTTCTCTTTTCAGCGCGGCTGGGAGAAAGAGACAGAATATGCTGAGGTGCTGGAACGTAATTTTGAACGCGATCGCCAGTTAACCTACACCGCGCATGGCCCGCATAAAGCGGACTTACGCATTCGCGCCGACGGTGCGCCGGTGGAAGATACCTTATCGCGTGGGCAGCTTAAGCTGTTGATGTGCGCCTTACGTCTGGCGCAAGGAGAGTTCCTCACCCGTGAAAGCGGGCGGCGGTGTCTCTACCTGATAGATGATTTTGCCTCTGAGCTTGATGATGAGCGTCGCGGACTGCTTGCCAGCCGCTTAAAAGCGACGCAATCACAGGTCTTTGTCAGCGCGATCAGTGCTGAACACGTTATAGACATGTCGGACGAAAATTCGAAGATGTTTACCGTGGAAAAGGGTAAAATAACGGATTAACCCAAGAATAAATGAGCGAGAAACGTTGATGTCGAATTCTTATGACTCCTCCAGTATCAAAGTCCTGAAAGGGCTGGATGCGGTGCGTAAGCGCCCGGGTATGTATATCGGCGACACGGATGACGGCACCGGTCTGCACCACATGGTATTCGAGGTGGTAGATAACGCTATCGACGAAGCGCTCGCGGGTCACTGTAAAGAAATTATCGTCACCATTCACGCCGATAACTCTGTCTCTGTACAGGATGACGGGCGCGGCATTCCGACCGGTATTCACCCGGAAGAGGGCGTATCGGCGGCGGAAGTGATCATGACCGTCCTGCACGCAGGCGGTAAATTTGACGATAACTCCTATAAAGTGTCCGGCGGTCTGCACGGCGTTGGTGTTTCGGTAGTAAACGCCCTGTCGCAAAAACTGGAGCTGGTTATCCAGCGCGAGGGTAAAATTCACCGTCAGATCTACGAACACGGTGTACCGCAGGCTCCGCTGGCGGTTACCGGCGAGACTGAAAAAACCGGCACCATGGTGCGTTTCTGGCCAAGCCTCGAAACCTTCACCAATGTGACCGAATTCGAATATGACATTCTGGCGAAACGCCTGCGTGAGTTGTCGTTCCTCAACTCTGGCGTTTCCATTCGTCTGCGCGACAAGCGCGACGGCAAAGAAGACCACTTCCACTATGAAGGCGGTATCAAGGCGTTCGTTGAATATCTGAACAAAAACAAAACGCCGATCCACCCGAACATTTTCTACTTCTCCACCGAAAAAGACGGTATCGGTGTTGAAGTTGCATTGCAGTGGAATGATGGCTTCCAGGAAAACATCTACTGCTTTACCAACAACATTCCGCAGCGTGATGGCGGTACACACCTGGCAGGCTTCCGTGCGGCGATGACCCGTACTCTGAACGCCTACATGGATAAAGAAGGCTACAGCAAAAAAGCCAAAGTCAGCGCCACCGGTGACGATGCGCGTGAAGGCCTGATTGCCGTCGTTTCCGTAAAAGTGCCGGACCCGAAATTCTCCTCTCAGACCAAAGACAAACTGGTTTCTTCTGAGGTGAAATCGGCGGTTGAACAGCAGATGAACGAACTGCTGGCAGAATACCTGCTGGAAAACCCAACCGACGCGAAAATCGTAGTCGGCAAAATTATCGATGCTGCTCGTGCCCGTGAAGCTGCGCGTCGCGCTCGTGAAATGACCCGTCGTAAAGGTGCGCTGGATTTAGCGGGCCTGCCGGGTAAACTGGCGGACTGTCAGGAACGCGACCCGGCGCTCTCTGAACTGTACCTTGTGGAAGGGGACTCCGCGGGCGGCTCTGCGAAGCAGGGGCGTAACCGCAAGAACCAGGCGATTCTGCCGCTGAAGGGTAAAATCCTCAACGTCGAGAAAGCGCGCTTCGATAAGATGCTCTCTTCCCAGGAAGTGGCGACGCTGATCACCGCGCTTGGTTGTGGTATCGGTCGTGACGAGTACAACCCGGACAAACTGCGTTACCACAGCATCATCATCATGACCGATGCGGACGTCGACGGCTCGCACATTCGTACGCTGCTGTTGACCTTCTTCTATCGTCAGATGCCGGAAATCGTTGAACGCGGTCACGTCTACATCGCTCAGCCGCCGCTGTACAAAGTGAAGAAAGGCAAGCAGGAACAGTACATTAAAGACGACGAAGCGATGGATCAATACCAGATCTCTATCGCGCTGGATGGTGCAACGCTGCACACCAACGCCAGTGCACCGGCATTGGCTGGCGAAGCGTTAGAGAAACTGGTGTCTGAGTACAACGCGACGCAGAAAATGATCAACCGCATGGAGCGTCGTTATCCGAAAGCAATGCTGAAAGAGCTTATCTATCAGCCGACGCTGACGGAAGCCGACCTCTCTGATGAGCAGACCGTTACCCGTTGGGTGAACGCGCTGGTCAGCGAACTGAACGACAAAGAACAGCACGGCAGCCAGTGGAAGTTTGATGTCCACACCAATGCTGATCAAAACCTGTTTGAACCGATTGTTCGCGTGCGTACCCACGGTGTGGATACTGACTATCCGCTGGATCACGAGTTTATCACCGGTGGCGAATATCGTCGTATCTGCACGCTGGGTGAGAAACTGCGTGGCCTTCTGGAAGAAGATGCGTTTATCGAACGTGGCGAGCGTCGTCAGCCGGTAGCCAGCTTCGAGCAGGCGCTGGACTGGCTGGTGAAAGAGTCCCGTCGCGGCCTCTCCATCCAGCGTTATAAAGGTCTGGGCGAGATGAACCCGGAACAGCTGTGGGAAACCACCATGGACCCGGAAAGCCGTCGTATGCTGCGCGTTACCGTTAAAGATGCGATTGCTGCCGATCAGTTGTTCACCACGCTGATGGGCGACGCCGTTGAACCGCGTCGTGCGTTTATCGAAGAGAATGCCCTGAAAGCGGCGAATATCGATATTTAATGGCGTTAACAATGCGAGCGTGCATGATGCACTACGCTTATCAGGCCTACGAGACTCCTGCAATATTTTGAATTTGCATGATTTTGTAGGCCGGATCAGACGTTAACGCCGCATTCGGCAAGAATGCTATAAGAAAAGGGCGGAGATCATCTCCGCCCTTTTTATTTCTGCAATCCGTAATTATCATTCCGCAGATCTATACTTTTTGAGTCAACACGTAACGCTTTACAGGTGATTATCATGGGGCTTTTTGATGATGTTGTCGGCGCCTTTCTGAAAGGCGATGCGGGGAAATATCAGGCTATTTTGAGTTGGGTTGAGGAACAGGGCGGCATTCAGGTGCTGTTGGAAAAACTGCAAAGTGGCGGCTTAGGTGCCATTCTCTCAACCTGGTTGAGTAATCAACAGGGCAATCAGCCGGTGAGTGGCGAGCAACTGGAGTCGGCGCTCGGCACAAATGCGGTGTCCGATCTCGGGCAAAAACTGGGTGTAGATACCAGTACGGCTTCCAGCTTGCTGGCAGAGCAACTGCCAAAGATTATTGATGCTCTCTCACCGCAGGGTGAAGTGTCTTCGCAAGCCAATAACGATCTGCTTTCCGCAGGCATGGAACTGCTGAAAGGGAAACTCTTCCGCTAAGCAAAAGGGGAGCATGCAACGCGCGTTGCATCCCCCTTTTCCCTCAGGTGTTGTACTGATTTTTGAGCGGAATCGCGTTAGCATGGGTCAGGAACCAATCTACCTGGGGAACTCATGGCTATCAAACTCATTGCTATCGATATGGATGGCACCCTTCTGCTGCCCGATCACACCATTTCACCCGCTGTTAAAAACGCGATTGCCGCAGCTCGCGCCCGTGGCGTGAATGTCGTGCTAACGACGGGTCGCCCTTATGCAGGTGTTCACAACTACCTAAAAGAGCTGCATATGGAACAGCCGGGCGACTACTGCATTACTTATAACGGCGCGCTGGTACAGAAGGCCGCCGATGGTAGCACCGTGGCGCAAACCGCTCTCAGCTATGACGACTACCGTTTCCTGGAAAAACTCTCTCGCGAAGTCGGTTCTCATTTCCACGCCCTGGACCGCACCACGCTGTACACCGCCAACCGGGATATCAGCCCTTACACCGTGCATGAGTCGTTTGTGGCGACGATCCCGCTGGTGTTCTGCGAAGCGGAGAAAATGGACCCCAATACCCAGTTCCTGAAAGTGATGATGATTGATGAACCCGCCATCCTCGACCAGGCTATCGCGCGTATTCCGCAGGAAGTGAAAGAGAAATATACCGTGCTGAAAAGTGCGCCGTACTTCCTCGAAATCCTCGATAAACGCGTTAACAAAGGTACAGGTGTGAAATCACTGGCCGATGTGCTGGGCATTAAGCCGGAAGAAATCATGGCGATTGGCGATCAGGAAAACGACATCGCAATGATTGAATATGCAGGTGTTGGTGTGGCAATGGATAACGCTATTCCTTCGGTGAAAGAAGTGGCGAACTTTGTCACCAAATCCAACCTGGAAGATGGCGTGGCGTTTGCTATTGAGAAGTATGTGCTGAATTAATCAGTGGGAGGGCAAACTGCATAAATGCGTTTGCCCGCAGCGATTAACAATTTCTGGTCGTGCATAAAATCAGGAACTGGAGTGGTGACGTTACTATATCCAGCGTAAGAGTGACTGGTAGCAGCGCATTAGCGAGGCCGCGCGGAACGCCATCAGTTGCTTTGTACTTATAAAATCCCACCGTAAAGGGTTGATGGAAAACCATCACGTTTGAGTAATACGCTTTTTTATTTTTCTGGTGGATAGAGCCTTTCAGGCCGTCAAGTGCCCAGGTACAACGCTGGGTATTACAAATAAAACCATATTGTGTCGCCAGTGCTTTATCTTCCTCATTATCCCAGTCGTAATAGAGCGTTATTGAACCAGAAAAATTAGTATCACTGCTGCTTAAAATAAATTTCGCGTTATCGGAAACGGTGATTCTTTCGCCATGAATTGCCGGATCGTTCAGCATTTTAACCACCTCGCCGCCGCCCGTGGTCAACAGATAGTCCAACGATTCACCAACAAAAACATAGCCTTTCGTACCGTTACTATCCTCTGCCAGCGATAACCCCTTAATCGAGTCTGACCGCCATTGCTCGGCATGTGGCGGACTTGCGGTATTGAAAAGCAGTCCTGCGGTTAGACATCCGGTCAACGCAAATGCCAAAGAACACAAACCGGCAGCCTTAAAAAATCCCTTAAAATTCAACTTCATGACTAATCCTTTAAACGAGTAGCTAAGCCGTTGAAAGCATACTCTTCTTTCCCTCCTGTTTAGCGCCTGATATCCCTTTTCAGATTTCTGCCCGACGCATGTCATTTTTTTATGCATTGTTCTTTTTGTGATCTAAATTGTAGTACAACAATATAACTTTGTACTACATTACGCATACAGCAAACGCGAACGTCATCACGCTGGTACTACAAAATTGCCGCGTTATGCATCGATCGGGGTAAAGTAGAGAAGTACATACAGAGCACAAGGACTCTCCATGACTCTCAATAAAACCGATCGCATAGTCATTACGCTGGGTAAACAGATCGTTCACGGCAAATACGTGCCAGGCTCGCCGCTTCCGGCCGAAGCGGAACTTTGTGAGGAGTTTGCAACCTCGCGCAACATCATCCGTGAGGTGTTTCGTTCGCTGATGGCGAAGCGGCTGATTGAAATGAAACGTTATCGCGGGGCGTTTGTGGCACCGCGTAATCAGTGGAATTACCTCGACACTGACGTGCTGCAATGGGTGCTGGAAAACGACTACGACCCACGGCTTATCAGTGCAATGAGCGAAGTGCGAAATCTGGTGGAACCGGCGATTGCCCGTTGGGCGGCAGAGCGCGCGACTTCCAGCGATCTGGCGCAGATTGAATCAGCGCTGAACGAGATGATCGCCAACAATCAGGACCGCGAAGCGTTTAACGAAGCGGATATTCGCTATCACGAGGCGGTACTGCAATCAGTGCATAACCCGGTGTTACAGCAACTTAGCATTGCGATTAGTTCATTACAGCGGGCGGTTTTTGAACGAACCTGGATGGGCGATGAGGCCAACATGCCGCAAACGCTCCAGGAACATAAGGCGCTGTTTGATGCGATACGGCATCAGGACGGCGATGCGGCAGAGCAGGCGGCGCTTACCATGATCGCCAGCTCGACACGAAGGTTAAAGGAAATCACATGACAGCTCGCTACATCGCAATTGACTGGGGATCGACCAATCTGCGCGCCTGGCTTTATCAGGGCGACCACTGCCTGGACAGCAGGCAATCAGAAGCAGGCGTCACGCGTCTGAACGGAAAATCTCCGGCTGCGGTGCTAGCGGAAGTGACGACCGACTGGCGTGAAGAGAATACGCCAGTGGTGATGGCAGGAATGGTCGGCAGCAATGTCGGCTGGAAAGTTGCACCGTATTTATCTGTTCCTGCCCGTTTTTCATCTATTGGCGAACAATTAACGTCTGTTGGCGACAATATCTGGATTATTCCCGGATTATGCGTTTCTCATGATGATAACCACAATGTGATGCGCGGCGAAGAAACACAATTGATCGGCGCGCGTGCTTTGGCTCCTTCCTCTCTTTATGTCATGCCCGGTACGCATTGCAAATGGGTGCAGGCCGATAGCCAGCAAATCAACGATTTTCGCACCGTGATGACCGGTGAATTACATCATTTACTGTTAAATCATTCATTGATTGGCGCAGGTTTACCACCGCAGGAAAACTCTGCCGATGCCTTCGCGGCTGGCCTTGAGCGCGGCCTTAATGCGCCCGCAATATTGCCGCAACTTTTTGAAGTTCGTGCCTCGCATGTGCTGGGAACACTTCCCCGTGTACAGGTCAGCGAATTTCTCTCTGGATTGTTGATTGGCGCAGAGGTCGCCAGTATGCGCGACTACGTGGCCCATCAACACGCCATCACCCTTGTCGCCGGAACATCGCTGACTGCACGCTACCAGCAAGCCTTTCAGGCGATGGGTTGCGAGGTGACGGCGGTGGCGGGCGACACGGCATTTCAGGCTGGTATAAGGAGCATCGCTCATGCAGTGGCAAACTAAACTCCCGCTGATCGCCATTTTGCGCGGTATTACGCCCGACGAGGCGCTGGCGCATGTTGGCGCGGTGATTGACGCTGGGTTCGACGCGGTTGAAATCCCGCTGAATTCCCCACAATGGGAACAAAGCATTCCCGCCATCGTTGATGCGTATGGCGACAAGGCGTTGATTGGCGCAGGTACGGTACTGAAACCTGAACAGGTCGATGCGCTCGCCAGGATGGGCTGCCAGCTCATCGTTACGCCCAATATCCATAGTGAAGTGATCCGCCGCGCGGTGGGCTATGGCATGACCGTTTGCCCCGGCTGCGCGACGGCGACTGAAGCCTTTACCGCGATCGACGCGGGCGCTCAGGCGCTGAAAATATTCCCGTCATCGGCTTTTGGGCCGCAATACATCAAAGCGTTAAAAGCGGTATTACCGCAGGACATCCCGGTCTTTGCCGTAGGCGGTGTGACGCCAGAAAACCTGGCGCAGTGGATAGACGCAGGTTGTGCAGGGGCGGGCTTAGGCAGCGATCTCTATCGCGCCGGGCAGTCCGTAGAACGCACCGCGCAGCAGGCAGCAGCATTTGTTAAGGCGTATCGAGAGGCAGTGCAATGAAAATCACCAACATTACTACGTATCGTTTACCTCCCCGCTGGATGTTCCTGAAAATTGAAACTGATGAAGGCGTGGTCGGTTGGGGCGAGCCCGTGATCGAAGGCCGCGCCCGCACGGTGGAAGCGGCAGTTCACGAGCTGGGTGACTATTTGATTGGTCAGGATCCATCGCGCATCAATGACTTATGGCAAGTGATGTATCGCGCCGGATTTTATCGTGGCGGTCCGATTCTGATGAGCGCCATTGCCGGGATCGACCAGGCGTTATGGGATATCAAAGGTAAAGTGCTGAATGCGCCGGTCTGGCAATTGATGGGTGGCCTGGTTCGCGACAAAATTAAAGCCTACAGTTGGGTCGGTGGCGATCGTCCGGCGGATGTTATCGACGGCATTAAAACGCTACGCGAAATCGGCTTCGATACCTTCAAACTGAACGGTTGTGAAGAGCTGGGATTGATTGATAACTCCCGCGCGGTAGATGCGGCGGTCAACACCGTGGCACAAATTCGTGAAGCTTTTGGCAATCAGATTGAGTTTGGTCTTGATTTCCACGGTCGCGTCAGCGCGCCGATGGCGAAAGTGCTGATTAAAGAACTGGAACCGTATCGCCCTCTGTTTATTGAAGAGCCGGTGCTGGCGGAACAAGCCGAATACTACCCGAAACTGGCGGCACAAACGCATATTCCACTGGCGGCGGGTGAGCGCATGTTCTCACGCTTCGATTTTAAACGCGTGCTGGAAGCTGGCGGTATTTCGATTCTGCAACCGGATCTCTCCCACGCAGGCGGTATTACCGAATGCTACAAAATTGCCGGAATGGCGGAAGCCTATGACGTGACCCTTGCGCCGCACTGTCCGCTCGGCCCGATTGCACTGGCGGCTTGCCTGCATATCGACTTTGTTTCCTATAACGCGGTACTTCAGGAACAAAGTATGGGCATTCATTACAACAAAGGCGCGGAGTTACTCGACTTTGTGAAAAATAAAGAAGACTTCAGCATGGTCGGCGGCTTCTTTAAACCATTAACGAAACCGGGCTTAGGCGTGGAAATCGACGAAGCCAAAGTCATTGAGTTCAGTAAAAATGCCCCGGACTGGCGTAATCCGCTCTGGCGTCATGAAGATAACAGCGTAGCAGAGTGGTAATTCCTGCCACGTAAGCCCCTCATCGGGCACTAAAACAGCAATACAAAAATATAACCCTCTGTACATTACAGGGCATGGTGAGCGGCTTCGCTATGCCCAAAATCTGGAGAAAGCTCGCTATGGATATTCCCGTTAATGCAGCAAAACCGGGGCGTCGGCGTTATCTGACGCTGGTGATGATCTTTATTACGGTGGTCATTTGTTATGTTGACCGCGCTAACCTGGCCGTGGCTTCCGCCCATATTCAGGAAGAGTTCGGCATTACCAAAGCGCAAATGGGCTATGTATTTTCGGCCTTCGCCTGGCTTTATACCTTATGTCAGATCCCCGGCGGTTGGTTTTTAGATCGCGTAGGTTCTCGCGTGACTTATTTTATTGCGATATTTGGCTGGTCAGTGGCGACGTTATTCCAGGGCTTTGCCACGGGCTTAATGTCATTAATTGGTCTGCGCGCGATAACCGGTATTTTCGAAGCGCCCGCGTTCCCGACCAATAACCGGATGGTGACCAGCTGGTTCCCGGAACATGAACGCGCTTCTGCCGTGGGTTTTTATACGTCTGGTCAGTTTGTCGGTCTGGCGTTTCTGACTCCGCTGCTGATCTGGATTCAGGAAATGTTGAGCTGGCACTGGGTGTTCATTGTCACCGGCGGTATCGGCATTATCTGGTCGCTGATTTGGTTTAAGGTTTATCAGCCGCCGCGCCTGACCAAAGGCATTAGCAAAGCTGAACTGGATTACATTCGTGACGGCGGCGGTCTGGTGGATGGCGATGCGCCAGTGAAAAAAGAGGCGCGTCAGCCGCTAACCGCCAAAGACTGGAAACTGGTGTTCCATCGTAAACTGATCGGCGTCTATCTTGGGCAATTTGCGGTGGCTTCTACACTGTGGTTCTTCTTAACCTGGTTCCCGAACTATTTAACCCAGGAAAAAGGAATCACAGCGCTGAAAGCGGGCTTTATGACCACGGTGCCATTCCTTGCGGCGTTTGTTGGCGTCCTGCTCTCAGGCTGGGTCGCGGATCTGCTGGTACGTAAGGGCTTTTCACTGGGCTTTGCGCGTAAAACGCCGATTATCTGCGGTTTGCTGATCTCCACCTGCATTATGGGTGCTAACTACACCAACGATCCGATGATGATTATGTGCCTGATGGCGCAGGCATTCTTCGGCAACGGTTTTGCTTCGATTACCTGGTCGTTAGTCTCTTCTCTGGCACCGATGCGGCTGATTGGTTTAACCGGCGGCGTGTTTAACTTCGCCGGTGGTCTGGGCGGCATCACCGTTCCGCTGGTGGTAGGGTACCTGGCGCAGGGTTACGGTTTCGCGCCTGCACTGGTTTATATCTCCGCCGTCGCGTTGATTGGCGCGCTCTCTTACATCCTGCTGGTGGGCGATGTGAAGCGCGTTGGATAATCTTTCAACTGTGGAATATGCGCCACACCACTGCGCATAATCCATTTTCTTAAAGCCGGTGCGGTCAGGCATCGGCTTTTTACTATTTTGCCGAAGAGTTTTAAACGCAGTTTGCGGGTGGCGCGCCAGTAGGCGGCGTTGCTCTTCTCCGGTTGCTTGAGTAACACCGAACGCAGAATCTCTGCGCTATCCAGCGCATAGCTAATCCCCTCCAGTGAGCTGGCGCTGATAAATCCCGCCGCTTCACCAATCAGAAAGGCATTGTCCTTACCGCAGACAAAATCCTGCCAGCGTGAGGGAAACAACACGGTACATTTCTCACTTTTCACCGCTTTGCCAAACTGGAACTGAAAGGCGCTCATTTTCTCTTTCAGCGTCGTGAAACGCGTCTGACCGTCTTTCATTGGATAGGCACCGCCAAAGATAAAATAACCGTCTTTGCTGATACTCCATGAGTAACAGTCAGTTATCGCATTATCAAAGATGCAGGAGTAGAACGGCACCGGATGTTTCTCTGCGAACCACTGCTGGATAGCGACATATTTACGAATTTGATGGTTCGGGTAGAGATGTCGCCGCACCATCGAGTTGGCACCATCGGCACCGACCAGATAGCGGGCGGTAATGTGTTGCTCCCAGCCGTCTGCGCGAAAAATGACATGCCATTTATCATCCTCATGCCAGATTTTCCGGCACAGGCTGTCGTGGTAAACCTCAACGCTGGCGGGGATCAGCGATTTCATCCATAAGTCGAAAGCATGGCGATTAATATTGATATAGCTTCGCTGGTAGTTACGTGTAAGCGATGCGGCTACGTCGACGGTTTTGACGCTGAAAATCTGCGGATTGGCGATCACATCGACAGGAAGCGTCAGTCCATCGCGAATAAAAGATCGCTGAGCGTCCGGTGCCAGCAGACCGCCGCAAGGCTTGTTGAAACCTTCAGTACCGCACTGGTGCTTTTTATCCAGCGCGATGACCTGCATTTTGCCTGCTAACTTTCGCGCCAACGCCGACCCTGCCGGGCCGAGGCCAATAATCGCCACGTCGAAATGTTCCATCTTTTCACTCACATTCATCACGATGGCAAAAGACTATTGTCTGAAAGTGAAGTCCTTGTGAAGTATGATGGCGGGAACCGTTTTGTATCAGGACCGCGCCATGAAACAGATAACCTTTGCTCCCCGTAATCACCTGCTCACCAATACCAATACCTGGACGCCCGACAGCCAGTGGCTGGTATTTGACGTGCGTCCTTCTGGGGCGTCGTTTACCGGCGAAACTATTGAACGTGTGAATATTCATACCGGTGAGGTCGAGGTTATCTACCGTGCGTCACAGGGCGCACACGTCGGCGTGGTGACCGTTCATCCGAAGTCAGAGAAATATGTCTTTATTCACGGCCCTGAAAATCCTGATGAAACATGGCATTACGATTTCCATCATCGACGCGGAGTGATTGCTGAAAGCGGCAAGGTGAGCAATCTCGATGCGATGGATATTACCGCGCCGTATACGCCAGGAGCGCTGCGCGGCGGCAGCCATGTACATGTCTTTAGCCCGAACGGTGAAAGGGTGAGCTTTACCTATAACGACCATGTAATGCATGAACGCGATCCGGCGCTGGATTTGCGAAACGTCGGTGTTGCGGTACCGTTTGGCCCGGTCAACGTACAAAAGCAGCATCCGCGTGAATACAGCGGCAGCCACTGGTGCGTGTTGGTGAGTAACACCACGCCCACGCCGCAGCCTGGCAGTGATGAAATCAATCGTGCTTATGAAGAAGGATGGGTAGGAAACCACGCGCTGGCGTTTATTGGCGACACATTTTCGCCAAAGGGCGAGAAAGTGCCGGAGCTGTTTATCGTTGAGTTACCGCAAGATGAAGCTGGCTGGAAAGCAGCAGGTGATGCGCCGTTAAGCGGAACGGAATCGACCCTGCCTGCGCCACCGCGTGGCGTCGTGCAGCGACGTTTAACTTTTACCCATCATCGGGCTTATCCGGGATTAGTCAACGTTCCGCGCCACTGGGTGCGCTGTAATCCGCAGGGGACGCAAATCGCGTTTTTAATGCGTGATGATAACGGCATTGTGCAACTGTGGCTTATCTCACCACAGGGCGGCGAGCCGCGACAGTTAACTCATAACAAAACGGATATTCAGTCTGCATTTAACTGGCACCCTTCCGGGGAATGGCTGGGCTTTGTGCTGGATAATCGAATTGCTTGCGTCCATGCGCAAAGCGGCGAGGTTGAGTATTTAACCGAAAACCACGCCAATCCCCCTTCTGCGGACGCTGTGGTCTTCTCGCCGGATGGTCAATGGTTGGCGTGGATGGAAGGTGGCCAGCTGTGGATCACCGAAACTGATCGCTAAATCAGTTATCAGGCATTCTGGCCGGTGGAATAACCGCATTGGTGGCTTGCGCGTTGGCTTCGCTTTTTTCAACGCGTGAGCGCACCGAGCTGTCTTTGCGGAACACATCCCACGGCAGTAAAAGCGTATCCATCACAGCGGTAAACGGCATATCGAGGATCGCCAACGACTTAGTGCCCCAGTTGGTTTCATCGTCGCCAATCATGGTGGCGCTGGCGCGGGTGCCGGGATACGTTCCTTCTTTTCCCCCGGTATGGGACATCACGCTGGAGCATCCTCCGAGTAATGTCATTCCGCTGCATATCATTAACGCTAACAACACATTTCTTATCATAATAAATTCATCTGTTGATCGTGGGTGTTGGCCTGATGAGTTATAGCGATCCCTTGCTGAAAATAACATCATCATTACGTCGCACTGTGGCGGCTATCGCACTTTAACGTTTCGTGCTGCCCCCTCAGTCTATGCAATAGACCATAAACTGCAAAAAAAAGTCCGCTGATAAGGCTTGAAAAGTTCATTTCCAGACCCATTTTTACATCGTAGCCGATGAGGACGCGCCTGATGGGTGTTCTGGCTACCTGACCTGTCCATTGTGGAAGGTCTTACATTCTCGCTGATTTCAGGAGCTATTGATTATGCGTAACTTTGATTTATCCCCGCTTTACCGTTCTGCTATTGGATTTGACCGTTTGTTTAACCACTTAGAAAACAACCAGAGCCAGAGTAATGGCGGCTACCCTCCGTATAACGTTGAACTGGTAGACGAAAACCATTACCGCATTGCTATCGCTGTGGCTGGTTTTGCTGAGAGCGAACTGGAAATTACCGCCCAGGATAATCTTCTGGTGGTGAAAGGTGCTCACGCCGACGAACAAAAAGAGCGCACCTATCTGTACCAGGGCATCGCTGAACGCAACTTTGAACGTAAATTCCAGTTAGCTGAGAACATTCATGTTCGTGGCGCTAACCTGGTGAATGGTCTGCTGTATATCGATCTCGAACGTGTGATTCCGGAAGCGAAAAAACCGCGCCGTATCGAAATCAACTGATTCCCTAAGGCCGCCTGGCGCGGCCTGATATCTCCATGCTCGCCGTCAGGGAGCATATGCGAATCTTCGGATTTGCAGGTATTTACTCGCTTCTTAGAAGGAGAAATGACTATGCGTAACTTCGATTTATCCCCACTGATGCGTCAATGGATCGGTTTTGACAAACTGGCCAACGCACTGCAAAACGCCGGTGAAAGCCAGAGCTTCCCGCCGTACAACATTGAGAAAAGCGACGATAACCACTACCGCATTACCCTTGCGCTGGCAGGTTTTCGTCAGGAAGATTTAGAGATTCAACTGGAAGGTACGCGCCTGAGCGTAAAAGGCACGCCGGAGCAGCCAAAAGAAGAGAAGAAATGGCTGCATCAAGGGCTTATGAATCAGCCATTTAGCCTGAGCTTTACGCTGGCTGAAAATATGGAAGTCTCTGGCGCAACCTTCGTAAACGGTTTACTGCATATTGATTTAATTCGTAATGAGCCTGAACCCATCGCAGCGCAGCGTATCGCTATCAGCGAACGTCCCGCGTTAAATAGCTAACTAGCTATTCTCTTTGCCCCACCATTCTGGTGGGGCTTTTTTTGTCTTTCTTACTCAACAAAGCGTTAAATTTCGCCTGTTTAAGATATTTCGGCACGTTCTTTCCCGTGATAATGTGCGCTATAAGGCAAATCTGCTTCACCGATTCAGCCATAATCCGTAGCAATTAAAATGTTATCTCAAGAGAAATGGACGATGAGTGATATAGCATTAACGGTCAGTATTCTGGCTTTGGTGGCAGTCGTCGGTTTGTTTATCGGCAACGTCAAATTTCGCGGCATAGGATTAGGTATTGGCGGCGTGCTGTTTGGTGGGATCATCGTCGGCCATTTTGTTTCTCAGGCGGGGATGACATTAAGTAGCGATATGCTGCATGTTATTCAGGAATTTGGCCTGATCCTGTTCGTTTATACCATCGGGATTCAGGTGGGTCCGGGCTTCTTTGCCTCATTGCGCGTCTCCGGATTACGCCTCAACCTGTTTGCTGTTCTGATCGTCATCATCGGTGGTCTGGTTACCGCCATCCTGCATAAACTGTTTGATATTCCACTGCCGGTCGTGCTGGGGATTTTCTCCGGTGCGGTAACCAATACGCCAGCACTGGGGGCAGGGCAGCAGATCTTGCGCGACCTGGGTACACCAATGGAAATGGTCGATCAGATGGGGATGAGCTATGCGATGGCGTATCCATTTGGCATTTGCGGGATCTTGTTCACCATGTGGATGTTGCGGGTTATTTTCCGCGTCAATGTCGAGACAGAAGCTCAGCAGCACGAGTCTTCACGCACCAATGGCGGTGCGCTGATCAAGACTATCAATATTCGCGTTGAGAACCCTAACCTGCATGACTTAGCCATTAAAGATGTACCGATTCTCAACGGGGACAAAATTATCTGTTCGCGTCTGAAACGAGAAGAAACCCTAAAAGTACCTTCGCCTGATACCATTATCCAACTGGGCGATTTGCTGCATTTGGTGGGGCAGCCAGCGGATTTACATAATGCGCAACTGGTGATTGGTCAGGAGGTCGATACCTCGCTGTCCACGAAAGGCACTGATTTACGCGTCGAGCGTGTGGTGGTCACCAATGAAAACGTGCTTGGTAAGCGTATTCGCGATCTGCACTTTAAAGAACGCTATGACGTTGTTATCTCGCGTCTGAACCGTGCCGGGGTCGAACTGGTCGCCAGTGGTGATATCAGCCTGCAGTTCGGCGATATCCTCAACCTGGTGGGGCGTCCGTCCGCAATTGATGCCGTTGCCAATGTGCTGGGGAATGCGCAGCAGAAACTGCAACAGGTTCAGATGCTGCCGGTGTTTATTGGTATCGGGCTTGGCGTATTGTTAGGTTCTATTCCCGTCTTTGTGCCGGGATTCCCGGCGGCGTTGAAACTGGGACTGGCGGGCGGCCCGCTGATTATGGCGTTGATCCTCGGGCGTATCGGCAGTATCGGTAAGCTGTACTGGTTTATGCCGCCAAGCGCCAACCTCGCGCTGCGGGAGCTGGGGATCGTACTGTTCCTCTCGGTAGTGGGGCTGAAATCCGGTGGGGATTTTGTAAATACCCTGGTCAATGGCGAAGGGCTAAGCTGGATTGGATATGGTGCCCTGATCACCGCCGTTCCGCTGATTACTGTTGGTATTCTGGCGCGGATGTTAGCCAAAATGAATTACCTGACCATGTGCGGAATGCTGGCTGGCTCCATGACCGATCCTCCGGCGCTGGCATTTGCTAATAATCTTCATCCAACCAGCGGTGCGGCGGCACTCTCTTATGCCACTGTCTATCCGTTGGTGATGTTCCTGCGCATTATCACCCCACAATTACTGGCGGTGCTCTTTTGGAGTATCGGTTAACTCTTTTCCGGGTGGAGTCGCCGTAAATGGTACTCCACCTGGTATTCACTGGCATTTCTGAACATCACTGAATAATTCAAAAACTCACCGCTCTCACTATATGACAACGAGGTGATCCGCAGCAGTGGTGTGTGTTCCGCTACCTTCATTTGCCGCGCCAGCAGTCTATCGGCGAGAACCGGCGTCAGGCTTTCATAATTACCGCCAATAAGAATCCCGCACTCTTGTTCAATATATTCAAACTTCGACCCTTCCAGATGTTGCAGCGAAAGGTTGCGGAATAGTTTTACCGGCATATAGCTATCTTCCAGCATCAGCGGTTTCCCTTCCACAAAACGAACGCGACGGGAGAAGTAGATCTGCTCGTTGATTTGAATCCGTAATTGGCTGGCAATGGCCGGAGGCGCAGGCATGATTTCAAATATTAGCACCTGGCTGGTGACTGTTTTCCCCTGGCGTTTTAACACCTCCACCAGCCCGGTCAGGCTGGCAGTTTGATGCAGTACATCTTTGCGCACCAGATAAGTACCGCTGCCGTGGCGGCGGACCACCAACCCCCACGCCACCAGCAGGTCAATGGCTTTACGGATGGTCATCCGTGATACCGCAAATTCTTCCGCCAGCTTTTTTTCACCGGGAAGAAGACTGTTTAGCGTGAAATCCGCGGAGTTAAGTCGAATTCTTAACCGCTCCGCAATGCTTTTGTAGATCATCTCTAGATCTCTTTTTTGCCTGCAAGCCCGGGTAAAGCGCCCACAAATTTCGATTAATCCGTTGAAAAAGCATCTTTTTTTTAGTGATGTGTTTGATGCTGTGTACCCGTGTTCACAGATGTCTACTTTTTCGCGAAAACGTAGATCTCTACCGCTCAACGAAAAGCATGAAAGCGATCACGAATCCCACTGGGTCGTCATGTTCTGCCGATAGCATCTTCCTATCCTCGCTCCAGGCCTGCCGCATAACCAATCAGGCTTCCTACTTACAGAATTGAGAAAAGAGGATGTGGAAATGCTCAGTCAAATTCAACGCTTTGGCGGCGCGATGTTCACGCCAGTGCTGCTGTTTCCCTTCGCCGGGATTGTGGTGGGTCTTGCCATTTTGCTGCAAAACCCGATGTTTGTCGGGGAATCACTGACCGATCCGAACAGTTTGTTCGCGCAAATCGTACACATTATTGAAGAGGGCGGTTGGACGGTATTCCGTAATATGCCGCTGATTTTTGCTGTCGGTTTACCTATTGGCCTTGCTAAGCAAGCGCAGGGGCGTGCTTGTCTGGCGGTGATGGTGAGTTTCCTGACCTGGAACTATTTCATCAACGCGATGGGAATGACCTGGGGAAGCTACTTCGGCGTCGATTTCTCTCAGGACGCGGTGGCAGGTAGCGGGCTGACCATGATGGCCGGAATTAAAACCCTCGATACCAGCATTATCGGCGCAATTATCATTTCCGGCATTGTGACAGCGTTGCATAACCGTCTGTTCGATAAAAAACTGCCGGTGTTTCTCGGCATTTTCCAGGGGACGTCTTATGTGGTGATTATCGCCTTCCTGGTGATGATCCCCTGCGCCTGGCTGACTTTGCTCGGCTGGCCAAAAGTACAAATGGGAATTGAATCTCTGCAAGCGTTCCTGCGTTCGGCGGGTGCGCTTGGGGTGTGGGTTTACACCTTCCTCGAACGCATTCTGATCCCAACCGGTTTACACCACTTCATCTACGGACCGTTTATCTTTGGTCCGGCAGCTGTTGAGGGCGGCATTCAGATGTACTGGGCGCAGCATCTGCAAGAGTTCAGTCTGAGCGCCGAGCCGCTGAAATCGTTGTTCCCGGAAGGCGGTTTTGCCCTGCACGGCAACTCAAAAATCTTTGGTGCCGTGGGCATTTCTTTAGCGATGTACTTCACCGCTGCACCGGAAAATCGGGTAAAAGTGGCGGGCTTGCTGATCCCCGCAACCTTAACCGCCATGCTGGTGGGAATTACCGAACCGCTGGAATTTACCTTCCTGTTCATTTCACCGTTGCTGTTTGCGGTACATGCCGTGCTGGCAGCTTCAATGTCGACTGTGATGTATCTCTTTGGTGTGGTGGGCAACATGGGCGGTGGTCTGATAGACCAGGTTTTACCGCAAAACTGGATCCCGATGTTCAGCAACCATGCGGATATGATGCTGACCCAAATCGCCATTGGGTTGTGCTTTACCCTCTTGTACTTCGTTGTCTTCCGCACCCTGATTCTGCAATTCAACATGTGCACACCGGGGCGTGAAGATGCGGAGGTGAAGCTCTACTCGAAAGCCGAATACAAAGCCTCACGAGGTCAAACTACCGCTGCAGAGCCCAAAAAAGAGCTGGAGCAGGCTGCCGGCATCCTGCAAGCCCTGGGCGGGGTGGGCAATATCTCCAGCATCAACAATTGCGCGACGCGTCTACGTATTGCACTGCATGACATGTCACAAACGCTGGATGACGAAGTCTTTAAAAAGCTGGGAGCGCATGGCGTCTTCCGTAGTGGTGATGCCATTCAGGTGATCATTGGTTTGCATGTTTCCCAGCTGCGTGAACAGCTCGATAGCTTAATTAATTCTCATCAATTAGCAGAAAAAGTTGCCATTACGGAGGCAGTATAATGACCAAATTCTCAGTGGTTGTCGCAGGCGGTGGAAGCACCTTTACGCCAGGCATCGTGTTGATGTTATTGGCGAATCAGGATCGTTTCCCGCTTCGCGCACTGAAATTTTATGATAACGATGGCGCACGGCAGGAAGTGATTGCCGAAGCCTGTAAAGTTATTCTTAAAGAGAAAGCGCCGGACATTGAGTTTAGCTACACCACCGATCCTGAAGTGGCGTTCAGCGACGTTGATTTTGTCATGGCGCACATTCGTGTCGGCAAATATCCGATGCGCGAACTGGATGAAAAAATACCGCTGCGCCACGGCGTTGTCGGTCAGGAAACTTGCGGACCCGGCGGAATAGCGTACGGCATGCGATCTATCGGTGGCGTCCTGGAACTGGTGGATTATATGGAAAAATATTCACCAAATGCCTGGATGCTCAACTACTCCAACCCGGCAGCAATTGTGGCAGAAGCCACACGTCGTCTGCGCCCGAACGCGAAAATCCTCAACATCTGTGACATGCCAATCGGTATTGAAAGTCGGATGGCGCAAATTGTTGGGCTGCAAGATCGCAAACAGATGCGCGTGCGCTACTACGGTCTGAACCACTTTGGCTGGTGGACATCAATTGAAGATTTGCAAGGCAACGACCTGATGCCCCAGCTGCGGCAATATGTCTCTAAGCACGGTTATGTTCCACCGCAGCAAGATACACATACTGAAGCGAGCTGGAACGACACCTATGCAAAAGCGCGGGATGTCCAGGCACTGGATCCGGATACATTGCCGAACACCTATCTGAAATATTATCTCTTCCCGGATTATGTCGTTCAGCATTCCAACCCTGAACATACCCGCGCGAATGAGGTGATGGAACATCGCGAGAAACAGGTTTTCGATGCTTGCCGCGCCATTACGGCGGCAGGAAATTCAGCGGCGGGCAAGCTGGAAATTGACGAACATGCGTCATACATCGTCGATCTGGCGGCGGCAATTGCCTTCAACACTCAGGAGCGGATGTTGCTGATTGTGCCTAACAACGGGGCAATTCATAACTTTGATGATGAAGCGATGGTCGAGATCCCGTGTCTGGTCGGGCACAACGGACCAGAACCACTGGTGGTCGGCGATATCCCGCAGTTTCAGAAAGGGTTAATGAGTCAGCAAGTGGCGGTGGAAAAACTGGTCGTGGACGCCTGGGAACAGCGTTCATATCAGCACCTGTGGCAGGCGATTACCCTGTCGAAAACGGTACCGAGCGCCTCGGTCGCCAAAGCTATTCTGGATGAGTTGCTGGAGGCCAACAAAGCGTACTGGCCAGAGTTACGTTAATTGTGTGGACTGGCATCCGTTGGGTGCTGGTCCGTATTCTTCAGCACGGCTGACGGCGCATAACCAAATTTATGTTTAAAGGCTTTGCTGAAATGAAAGGAGTCGAAGAAGTTGAGCGTATCAGCGACTTCGCCAACCGAGTTCCCTTGTTGCTTTAATAGCGATAGCGCCAGATCCAGACGTGCATCGAGGTAATATTCTTTGGGCGTCTTGCCGGTATAGCGTAAAAACAGACGACGCAACCAGGCTTCGCTACAGGGGATCGTGGCAGCCATATCAGCTACGCTCCAGCGTTGTTGCAGACTGGCATGTAAAGTGGCAATTAGTTTTTCAATTTGCCGCCGTTGTGGATCTTTTTTACCGTCTGAGTACATAAGACAAATCCACTGATAAATAATTTTCGTCAGAAAAGCGACTGCCAGATTATTTTTTATTGCTTCTGGTGAAGTAATTAATTCAGCAACTTCGGTGAGTTCCTGATTATAAACTTCGCCATTATAAATAACGCTTTGCTGACCGACGGGAATATCCATCATACTGGTGGGGGTAAATTCCATCCAGTACTGTTCCCAGACTAAACCTTCACAGTGATAAGAGTGAATATCCATTGGCTTTAAAAATATAATACAGTTGCCATGCAGTGTTATTTGTTCACCATTCTTTAAAATAATTTTCCCACATCCTTGTACGGTATACACCGCAACCCATGAGTTGGCGATAAGCGGTTTCTTCTTGTCCCGCGGCCAGATCACCCGATAATGCTCGTCGGCGTAGGTATGCCAGAGCGAGATCAGAGAAATTCCGCTGGAGATCACATTTTCGTTAATCAATAAGGGAATATTGTACGGAGTTTCGTTTTTTACATCCGAACTTTGCAATTTTCCATTCATTTTAATATCCCTCCGGCGAATTATGCTCACAACCTGAACTTAACAGAAAACAATCCGTTCAGGGATACGACGTTTGTATTTTAAGAATCTGACTGCCTGACCCGACGCATTTTACCTCTCCCTATATTCATGCGTCCGGGACATAAACATAAATAAGGGCTATGAGATGAATTCGTTACAAATCTTGAGTTTTGTCGGTTTTACGCTGCTGGTGGCGGTCATCACCTGGTGGAAGGTCCGCAAAACAGATACCGGATCGCAACAAGGCTATTTTCTTGCCGGACGTTCACTAAAAGCGCCGGTTATTGCCGCTTCGTTAATGTTAACCAACCTTTCCACGGAACAACTGGTTGGACTTTCCGGGCAGGCCTACAAAAGCGGCATGTCGGTGATGGGCTGGGAAGTCACTTCTGCGGTGACGCTGATCTTCCTCGCGCTAATCTTTTTACCGCGCTATCTGAAGCGTGGCATTGCCACCATCCCCGATTTCCTGGAGGAACGTTATGATAAAACGACGCGTATTATCATCGACTTCTGCTTCCTCATTGCCACCGGTGTCTGCTTTCTGCCGATTGTTCTCTACTCCGGCGCGTTGGCGTTAAACAGCCTGTTTCACGTCGGGGAATCGTTACAAATTTCCCACGGCGCAGCGATCTGGCTACTGGTTATTTTGCTTGGCCTGGCGGGAATTTTGTATGCGGTGATCGGCGGACTGCGCGCAATGGCAGTGGCGGACTCCATCAACGGTATTGGGCTGGTTATTGGCGGGTTGATGGTGCCGATATTTGGCCTGATCGCGATGGGCAAGGGTAGCTTTATGCAGGGCATTGAGCAACTCACCACCGTTCACGCCGAGAAATTAAACTCAGTCGGTGGCCCGACCGATCCCTTGCCGATTGGCGCGGCATTTACCGGTTTGATTCTGGTGAACACCTTTTACTGGTGTACAAATCAGGGCATCGTGCAACGCACGCTGGCGTCAAAAAGCCTGGCGGAAGGGCAAAAGGGGGCGCTGTTAACGGCGGTGCTGAAAATGCTCGACCCGCTGGTACTGGTGCTGCCAGGGTTGATTGCGTTTCATCTGTATCAGGATTTACCTAAAGCCGACATGGCCTACCCGACGCTGGTCAATAACGTTCTGCCAGTGCCACTGGTGGGTTTCTTCGGCGCGGTGTTATTTGGTGCGGTGATCAGTACCTTCAACGGCTTTCTGAATAGCGCCAGTACGTTATTCAGTATGGGTATTTACCGGCGCATCATTAACCAGAATGCCGAGCCGCAACAGCTGGTCACCGTTGGGCGCAAATTTGGTTTCTTTATCGCCATCGTTTCGGTGCTGGTCGCGCCGTGGATCGCCAACGCGCCGCAGGGGCTGTATAGCTGGATGAAACAGCTCAACGGTATTTACAACGTGCCGCTGGTTACCATCATCATTATGGGCTTTTTCTTCCCGCGCATTCCGGCGCTGGCGGCAAAAGTGGCGATGGGGATTGGCATAATCAGCTACATCACCATCAACTATCTGGTGAAGTTCGACTTCCATTTCCTCTATGTGCTGGCCTGTACGTTCTGTATCAACGTGGTAGTGATGCTGGTGATCGGTTTTATCAAACCGCGCGCCACGCCGTTCACCTTCAAAGATGCGTTTGCGGTGGACATGAAACCGTGGAAAAACGTCAAGATCGCGTCAATTGGCATCTTGTTCGCTATGATTGGCGTCTATGCCGGGCTGGCTGAATTCGGCGGCTACGGTACGCGCTGGTTGGCGATACTCAGTTATTTCATCGCTGCCGTAGTGATTGTCTACCTGATTTTTGACAGCTGGCGGCATCGTCACGACCCAGCCGTAACCTTTACTCCCGACGCGAAGGATAGCCTATGAAACGCCCCAATTTTCTGTTCATCATGACCGATACCCAGGCCACCAATATGGTCGGTTGCTATAGCGGTAAGCCGCTGAATACGCAAAATATTGATAGTCTGGCGGCGGAAAGTATTCGCTTTAATTCCGCCTATACCTGTTCACCGGTTTGTACACCAGCGCGCGCCGGGCTGTTTACTGGTATCTACGCTAACCAGTCCGGCCCGTGGACCAATAACGTCGCGCCGGGCAAAAACATCTCTACGATGGGGCGCTACTTTAAGGATGCGGGCTATCACACTTGTTACATTGGTAAATGGCATCTCGACGGTCATGACTATTTCGGCACTGGCGAGTGTCCGCCGGAGTGGGACGCTGATTACTGGTTCGATGGGGCGAACTACCTTAGCGAACTGACGGAAAAAGAGATCAGCCTGTGGCGCAATGGCCTAAACAGTGTTGAGGATTTACAGGCGAACCAGATCGACGAAACCTTCACCTGGGCGCACCGCATCAGCAATCGGGCGGTAGATTTTCTGCAACAGCCCGCGCGCGCCGAGGAACCCTTCCTGATGGTGGTTTCGTATGATGAGCCGCATCACCCGTTCACCTGTCCGGTGGAGTATTTAGAGAAATACGCTGATTTTTACTACGAACTTGGCGAGAAATCACAGGATGACCTGGCGAACAAACCGGAACATCACCGCTTATGGGCGCAGGCGATGCCATCGCCAGTCGGTGATGACGGGCTTTATCACCATCCGCTCTATTTTGCCTGCAATGACTTTGTTGATGACCAAATCGGACGGGTCATCAATGCCTTAACGCCAGAGCAACGTGAAAATACGTGGGTCATTTATACCTCCGATCATGGTGAAATGATGGGCGCACATAAGCTGATCAGTAAAGGAGCGGCGATGTATGACGACATCACCCGTATTCCGCTGATCATCCGTTCGCCGCAAGGGGAGCGGCGGCAGGTCGATACGCCAGTCAGTCATATCGATTTACTGCCGACAATGATGGCGCTGGCAGATATTGAAAAACCAGAGATTCTGCCGGGGGAAAATATCCTTGCCGTGAAAGAGCCACGCGGCGTAATGGTGGAATTTAACCGCTACGAGATTGAGCATGACAGCTTTGGCGGTTTTATTCCGGTGCGTTGCTGGGTGACGGATGACTTTAAACTGGTACTCAACCTCTTCACCAGTGATGAACTTTACGATCGCCGTAATGACCTAAATGAAATGCATAATCTGATAGATGATATCCGTTTTGCCGACGTTCGCCGCAAAATGCATGACGCCTTATTGGATTACATGGACAAAATTCGCGATCCGTTCCGCAGTTACCAATGGAGTCTGCGTCCGTGGCGTAAAGATGCGCAACCGCGCTGGATGGGGGCGTTCCGTCCACGCCCACAGGATGGCTATTCGCCGGTAGTACGCGACTATGACACCGGCCTGCCAACACAAGGGGTGAAGGTGGAAGAGAAAAAACAGAAGTTTTGACGATAATGCCCGCTGATGATCACCCGGCGGGCATTATTCAGGCTGCTTAAACCAGCGAACCGCCGGTCAGGAAGGAAAAGATAAGGAATATCAGCAAAATGCTGCACACGATGCCGATACCAAAAAGCAAGGTATGGAAAGCCAGCGTCCCGCCGCCAAAAACCAGCGCGCCGCGAATGCCCCAGCGATTTTCCTTACGCATACCGCCAACAAATGCGCAAAGTAGCGCAGCAATGGCCAGTGCGATACCGCTTTGATCGAGGATTTTATCGACATCTACATCCTCTTTTTTCTCCACGGTGGTAATTTTTTCGCCTTTTATTCCGGCGAGAAGACCTCTTTTAATTTCAGCCGTTTTGTCCGCCACGATACTTTCAAGCGTTGGCGGTGGTGCGGAAAAAGGGCCGAATGAAAAGTGGATAATTCCCATCATTAAAGCGATGGCACCGAACAGTATGCCCAAGGAACTGATTTTATTTTGCGCTATGATACCCATCTGACCTCCTTGTAACGGATGGCAAAGCATATCAGGAAACGGGCGGACGAAATTCTTAAAAAAAATGACCGTTAAAGGTTAGCGTTATTGAAATTGCAAAGGAGCAACAATGAAAATTTCCCGCCTCGGAGAAGCACCTGATTATCGCTTCTCGCTGGCTAATGAGCGTACTTTTTTGGCGTGGATCCGTACTGCACTAGGATTTCTGGCGGCGGGGGTTGGGCTTGATCAACTTGCGCCAGATTTCGCCACGCCCGTCATTCGCGAACTGCTGGCGTTGTTGTTGTGTCTGTTTTCCGGCGGGTTAGCGATGTATGGCTACTTGCGCTGGTTACGCAATGAAAAAGCGATGCGTCTGAAAGAGGACCTGCCCTATACCAACAGCTTATTAATCATCAGCTTAATATTGATGGTCGTGGCGGTGATCGTTATGGGACTGGTGTTGTATGCCGGATAGCCGCAAAGCCAGACGCATTGCCGACCCAGGGCTGCAGCCGGAGCGTACATCACTGGCGTGGTTTCGTACCATGCTGGGCTACGGCGCGTTGATGGCGTTGGCTATCAAACACAACTGGCACCAGGCGGGCATGTTATTCTGGATTTCGATTGGCATCCTCGCCATCGTGGCGCTGATCCTCTGGCACTACACCCGTAATCGCAATTTAATGGATGTCACGAATAGCGATTTTTCCCAATTTCACGTAGTCCGTGACAAATTTTTGATCTCCCTCGCGGTGTTATCTCTCGCAATACTGTTTGCTGTAACGCATATACATCAACTTATCGTATTTATTGAGAGAGTCGCATGACAGGAAGTCAGGTCATTGATGCTGAAGAGGACAGGCATAAACTGGTTGTAGAGTATAAGGATGCTCTGCAACCTGCCGATTTTTATTACAATTTCAAACAGCGGGGCATCCGCTCCGTACAGCTTATTCCCCATCTTGAATTTGATGACCGGGGCGATCTGACGGCCGCTTCGGTGACAGCAGAGCTGTGGGGGAAATTTTTAATTGCCCTGTTCGAGTGTTGGGTACGGGCAGATATCAGTCGTATCTCGATTGAGCTTTTTGACGCCACCCTACAAAAATGGTGTGGCAGCGAAAACCCGCAACCGGGCCGTGGCTGGCAGGCGTGCGACTGGCATCGGCTGTGCCCGCACGCTCGGGAGGAGACGCCAGACAACGTGCTTTGTGCGGGCTATCAGGCGTTTTATTCTTACTCCGCGCCGCATATGCGGGTGATGCGTGATCTGATAAAGCAGCATCGTTCTCCCATGGAGCTGATGACGATGCTGCGGTGACGTGAGCTTAAACGGGCTGCCCCTGATGCGACATCCGCGTCGCCAGCGGTAGCCAGCACAGCACGATCAACAATCCCATTAAGGTCATCAACAACCCCAGGCTGCCCTGACCGGTTTGCGGCAACATCGCAGAGAGCGACGCAAGCACGCCGGAACCAATGTTTTGCAGACCGCCGACCAGCGCGCCAGCCGTGCCCGCCAGGAAGGGGAACGGTTCCATTGCGCCGCTGGTCGCCAGCGGAAACAGCATCCCGGCACCGAAAAAGAACAGCGCGGCAGGAACAAGCAATGTCCAGACATTCATCACGCCAAACCAGTCGGGGATCCACATCAGCAAGCCAGCCAGCAGGCAGCAGATAACCGACTGCCACATCAACGTCGGGAATCGTTTATTAGGACGCCCGGCAAACCATGCTCCAAAAAATGCCGCCGGAATCGGCAGAATAAACAAAATACTGACCGTCATACTGCTCAGCCCTAATACCGCACCCATCAGCACGCCGGAGCAGGCTTCAAAGGCGGCAATCCCGGCCAGACCGCCAATCAGCATCAGCAAATAACAGTTAAAACCGCTGTTACCGAAAAGTGTTTTATAACTGGTAAGCAGGCGCGTGCGCGGTGCATCTACCGGACGCGTTTCCGGCATCCAGCGCGCCATACTGAAGGTCACACCGGCACAAAGTACCAACAGGAAGAGATAACAGGCGCGCCAGTTCCACATCGTATCCAGCAGACCGCCGATTAACGGTGCGAGCAACGGACTGACGAGAATCCCCATATTTAACAGGCTGTTAGCATGACGCAACTGTGTCCGTTCATATAAATCACGCGGCAATGTACGCGCCATCACGCCGCCTACGCCGGTGCCCATCCCCTGCATCGCGCTGGCGGCAATCAACACCGTCAAACTGGAGGTCGTGACCGCGACCAGCGTTGCCAGCATAAAAATGGACATTCCGACGAGGATCACCGGTCGGCGACCCACACGGTCGGATATCGGGCCATAAAACAGTTGCGAGACACCGTAAGTCAGCAGATAAGCGCCCATTACGCTTTGCACCGCCCCTTCACGAACGTTGAGATCGCGCGCCATATCGGCAATAGCTGGAATATAAATGGTTTGCGCCATCTGACCGACGGCCACGAGTAATACCAACATCAATAACAAATTGACGTTTCTATGCCTTTTCATTATCACGGATGCTTTTATAAAAATAATTAGAATAAGTCACTACGCATTCCCATAAATGCGGGAGAGGAATCTATCACATTGATGAATGTTAGCCAGATATACGACAGGAATGGGGAATTGTTTAGCGGCAGAATATGTAAACAAAAGCGGCAATAAATGTTGCCGGGAGGGATGGTAGGTCGGATAAGATGCGTCAGCATCGCATCCGACACCAACCCACACGCTAAATATAAAAGGGGAGCGGTTACCCGCTCCCCTTTGGTGCGACTTGAATCTGAATTACTTCAGGTATTTCAGAACAGCATCAAGCAGTTGCAGTGCTGCAACAATGAGTTTGAGGATAAGAATGGCGATATCCACCAGGCTCATACGCGTCTCCTGTGGTTCAGGAGCACTGCCAGCTGACGTACCTTTCCGCTGCCTGTTGCCAGCTGTTGTGCACGCGGTATCTCAAGGAGAAACGTTGTGCTGTTGACATAACACAGTGTGCTCTCGCGGGGTTAAGGCGCTGACGGCACCACCCGTTTCAGCCAGGACTTAGTGCGCCGGGTAACGATGCGGCCCCCGCATAACACATTGCGTACAGTGATATTATAGAAGTATACTGTATAAATAAACAGTAATTTTTAGACAAAACGCAAACTGTGATCGATACTCAACTATGCACTAAATACGTCAAAATTCGTGCCGAAATTGCGCGTTCTGCGCGGAACACGTATACTTTCAGTGTTGACATAATACAGTGTGCTTTGCGGTTACCAGCCGCGGACGGCTGACGAAACCTCGCTCCGGCGGGGTTTTTTATTGCCTGCTTTTCAGTACAAAACGTGATCAATCCCTCAATTTTCCCTTGATGAAAAATTTTCCATTGTCTCCCCTGTAAACCTGTGCTTGTATAAATATTGTTAAACACAAAACCAACAAGGTCCCCAATGACTACTTCCATGCTCAACGCAAAACTACTACCAACTGCGCCATCCGCCGCAGTGGTCGTCGTGCGTGTGGTGGTGGTCGTCGGCAATGCGCCGTAGGGACTGGAACAACACACGATTCCAAAACCCCGCCGGCGCAAACCGGGCGGGGTTTTTCGTTTAAGCACCTCCCGGAAAGTCGGCCCAGAAGAAAAGGACTGGAGCATGGCAAGTTCGGGCACATCATCGACGCGTAAGCGCTTTACCGGCGCAGAATTTATCGTTCATTTCCTGGAACAGCAGGGCATTAAGATTGTGACGGGCATTCCGGGCGGTTCTATCCTGCCTGTTTACGACGCCTTAAGCCAAAGCACGCAAATCCGCCATATTCTGGCTCGCCATGAACAGGGCGCGGGGTTTATCGCTCAGGGAATGGCGCGCACTGACGGCAAACCGGCGGTCTGTATGGCCTGTAGCGGACCAGGTGCGACTAACCTGGTGACCGCCATTGCCGATGCGCGACTGGACTCCATCCCGCTGATTTGCATCACTGGTCAGGTTCCTGCCTCAATGATCGGCACTGATGCCTTCCAGGAAGTGGACACCTACGGCATCTCTATCCCCATCACCAAACACAACTATCTGGTCAGACATATCGAAGAACTCCCGCAGGTCATGAGCGATGCTTTCCGTATTGCGCAATCAGGCCGCCCTGGCCCGGTGTGGATAGACATTCCTAAGGATGTGCAAACGGCAGTTTTTGAGATTGAAGAACAGCCCGGTATGACAGAAAAAGCTGCCGCGCCTGCGTTTAGTGAAGAGAGTATTCGTGACGCAGCTGCAATGATTAACGCCGCCAAACGCCCGGTGCTTTATCTGGGCGGTGGTGTGATCAATGCGCCTGCGCGAGTGCGTGAACTGGCAGAGAAAGCGCAACTGCCTACCACCATGACTTTAATGGCGCTGGGCATGTTGCCAAAAGCGCATCCGTTGTCGCTGGGTATGTTGGGGATGCACGGTGTGCGCAGCACCAACTACATTTTGCAGGAGGCGGATTTGTTGATTGTGCTCGGTGCGCGTTTTGATGACCGGGCGATTGGCAAAACCGAGCAGTTCTGCCCGAATGCCAAAATTATTCATGTCGATATCGACCGCGCAGAGCTGGGCAAAATCAAGCAGCCGCACGTAGCGATTCAGGCGGATGTTGATGACGTGCTGGCGCAGCTGATCCCGCAGGTGGAAGCGCAACCGCGTGCAGAGTGGCACCAGTTGGTAGCCGATTTGCAGCGCGAATTCCCGTGTCCAATCCCGAAAGCGTGCGATCCGTTAACGCATTACGGCCTGATCAACGCTGTTGCCGCCTGTGTCGATGACAATGCGATTATCACCACCGACGTGGGTCAGCATCAGATGTGGACCGCGCAAGCCTATCCGCTCAATCGCCCGCGCCAGTGGCTGACCTCCGGCGGGCTGGGCACGATGGGCTTTGGCCTGCCTGCGGCGATTGGCGCAGCGCTGGCGAATCCGGATCGCAAAGTGTTGTGTTTCTCCGGCGACGGCAGCCTGATGATGAATATTCAGGAGATGGCGACCGCCAGCGAAAACCAACTGGATGTCAAAATCATTCTGATGAATAACGAAGCGCTGGGGCTGGTGCATCAGCAACAGAGTCTGTTCTACAAGCAGGGCGTTTTTGCCGCCACCTATCCGGGCAAAATCAACTTTATGCAGATTGCCGCCGGATTTGGCCTCGAAACCTGTGATTTAAATAACGAAGCCGACCCGCAGGCCGCGTTGCAGGAAATTATTAATCGTCCTGGGCCAGCGCTGATCCATGTGCGCATTGATGCCGAAGAAAAAGTGTACCCGATGGTGCCGCCAGGTGCGGCGAATACTGAAATGGTGGGGGAATAAGCCATGCAAAACACAACTCATGACAACGTGATTCTGGAACTCACCGTTCGCAACCATCCGGGCGTAATGACCCACGTTTGTGGTCTTTTTGCCCGTCGCGCTTTTAACGTTGAAGGCATTCTCTGCCTGCCAATTCAGGACAGCGACAAAAGCCACATCTGGCTACTGGTCAATGACGACCAGCGTCTGGAGCAGATGATCAGTCAAATCGATAAGCTGGAAGACGTAGTGAAAGTGCAGCGTAACCAGTCCGATCCGACGATGTTCAACAAGATTGCGGTGTTTTTTCAGTAAGGCGCGACATTAAACCGCTCGGGGGAGTTACTGATGAGCGATTTTTGATAGATCCGTTCAGATATATAGGGTGAAATTGTGCCAGAGACCATCTCAGGCACAATTTATTGGCCCTGACGTTAATTAGAGTCCAGCACTGGTCATTCGCGGGTTGACGGTTAGGGCTAAAATTTCCAGCGATGGCGCTAAATTCTGATTGCTGTCTATACCAGTGATCATGACTAGCATTCTATAAATTAATTGCTCATCGTGAGGTATATTATGGCAAGCCCTATAAACAATGGAACAACGATATCAAATTCCTGCTCTCCCTCTATTTTAGATAAGGAAATAAATATAGCAGATGAGCTTCATATTAAGAATTATGCAAAAAAATATTCACCAGGCAGTAATTTTGCAAAATGGATGTTACAGGAAATAAAACGCTTAATAGTAAATATCATGTCCGGTTCTCGGAACATTAACACTGATATTCTTGACTATTTCCATCCTATGCCTGGAACAGAAAATAATGGTAATCGTACCTGGATGGCGGCAACTGGAGAGAGTGAATATACCGTAATCGAACAAACAGGTGACAAATCTTTTAAGATTATACAGAAGGATGAAAATTCAAATGAACGAACCGAAATATCATATTCTGGAGTGGCTGTGGCGACTATCATCAAGTCGCTTTCTGAAAAGACTGCCGCGCTAGAGACGCACTTCGCTGATACACTTTTGAGGAAAAGTATTGTCAATTGTATTGTTATGAAAAATAAGGATGCTAAAAACGTAATTAATGCAGACATTGAGAATAATATATATGATTTATTAAAGCTGCAAATTCAAAAAGATGAAGGGTATTTACCTGTTCATGAAAGTTTTAACAGCACTGATGTTTTTTTGGAATCCATAATTATGGATGCGCATAGAACTATAAAAGAACAAAGTCAGCAAAATGGTGCTGCTAAAATAACTTGCTGCGGTGTTGAGTTAAGTAAAGACATTCTTAAAATTTTTGCAAACAAAATTGAAATAATTGAAAACGAAACAAAGAATAGTCAAAGCACACTTCAACAAATAGTTCCGCTGGTTTGCTTTAAAGATGATGAACGTTCTCAGTTAAGTAAATTATTAAAACAATCAAAGAGTAACATTACTGATGATAAGATTGATGAAATAATCGATTGCTTATCTAGTCCTCAGGGGATTTCATGTTTTTATCATGCTTGCATACAATCCTATCAAAGTTATTTAAAAGGCATAACTCCAGATGTTTTACAGGGGATGAATAAGAGTATGGAAAGATTAAGTTCGGGTAAATCAGGTTATACTTTGGTAGGAGGGGGTAAGTATGTTAATGAAATATATTTTACCAAAAAAGATTTTAGACAAAAGCTGTATGTAGCGAGTGTTAGTAATGATGGGGATGAAGTTAAGCTTGAGTGCTCTCGTTATTTTACTAAAGGTGTGATTAAAGAAGAGTCCACCGATAATTCATTTTCTTTTACATTTTCCGGTGCCGCAACAATCGCTGATTTATAATTTACCCCTGATAAAGCGCGCTTATCATAAAGGTGAGTACGTGTTCTTAATAATTTGTTTTTTGCCTGTATTTTTGAAAATGAGCGATTTTTGATAGTTAATAAGTTGTGTTGATGATGCAATTGCACTGGAAAATAGTTAAGGAAAATAACAACACCATATAATTACTATTGAAATAAATGAAGAGTAGTGGTTGGCGTAGAAATATTCATGATGCTAACTATTCATGTTTTTAACAATGTTAGAATATGCAAAATGTCATATTGTGAGGTTACTATGGTTAGTGCGACGGGTTCTATGAATTCAAGGAAAACAGAGGTTGATGATAGCCAGTTTCTTAATCAGAGTCTAAGGGATAGTATCGAAAGAAGTCTTGACGGAAATATTTCTAAATTTGATGTGATGGAACAAAGTGGTCTGCTCGGTAATTGTAGAACAAGGTCTGATAAAGCCACGTTTGGCGAAATTTTTCGTAGTTTGCTATTATATATTTTAGATTCTTTTAATATCTATCGACATGATGTTAGTGATAAATTAGTCCGTTATTTTCATGTTACCCCTGAATCGGTGAATGTTGATAAAAAAACATGGGTTGCTACCACGGGTATAAATAGTCAAATAAAAATTGAGCAGACCGGCAGTAATGCATTTAGAGTCACTGAGATGTGTCGTGAGAACAATGGTAATAGCAACCAGTTGAAAAATAAAACCAGGGTAAGGATTTTTAGTGGTCGAAATGTGGAAGAGTTTATACAGTTACTTTCACAACACGATAAATTGGAAAGAGAACAATTCTCAGAATTAACAATTGCTGCAAATGCTCTTAAGAAAGAACTGGTTAGTAATTATATAACAGGTAATAATGTATATAAAACTCAAGCTGAATCCCCATTAACAAATGCTTTGCAAAAACAAACTCAATTAATTCCAGATGATTTTCTTTATCAATCGGCCATAACAAAACTGTCTGTTAATAAAGGTGAGTTTGGCTCACTTCTTGGTGATGCAAAAAGGCAAGTGGGAGAGGGGAGTTCACATATTTCATGTTGTGGGGTGAAAATTAACCGTACTATACATGAGTTACTGAAGGAGAAAACCTCGGCTTTGGCTGAGCGTAAAGATGCCCATAAAATTAATCTCGATGAGCTTTTCAATGACATTAAATTTACGCCAGAGCAATGTGATTTGGTAAGAGAATCTCTAGAGGATGAACATGTTGATAAAGCAAAAATAGCGAGTATTGTTTCTTGTCTCTCTAGTGTTTCAGGGATTGGTAATCTGTATTATGCTTGTTCACAGGCATTTCATGTGGCCCATGACGGAAAGGATATTAATGTATCTCAGGCAGGAAGTTCTCTTTATAGCATAATATCTGATAATCCTATTTTTTGTGCGTTGGGGGGGAGGATGAATTTGCTTTTTGCTGACTTTTCAGAGTATGCATTCAAACAAACTTATCATGTTGTAAAAGCAGTCGTAAATGAAGCTAAAAGCGATTTTGATATTGCAAATTTCATCTATACCACATCCGGTGAGTTACCAGAAAAAGACACGTATAAAAAAGACACTAATTATGAGTATTCCGTTGAATCTTATAGCTCTGCAGATTTTGAAGATAATTACTGGATGCCAGAAAAGTATAACGATATTATAACGAAAAATTTCTCAGGTAATATTACAATTGCAATCATCAAATAATTAGCTTTTTCTAAATCATACACGCTAAACGCTTACCTTTCAGGTAAGCGTTTTTGCGATAAGCGCAACATTAATCAGTCAATACATACCCATATCCAACTTGAACAACATCGCGCTTATCGTTAAGGTATGCGCGTTTTTTATCCGCCAGGACCCAATCATGATCACCGTTGCCCTTATAGACGATCACCTTATCGTCCGCTCCGGCTTTGCGCAGCTGCTGGGGCTGGAACCTGATTTGCAGGTAGTTGCCGAGTTTGGTTCGGGGCGCGAGGCACTGGCGGGGCTGCCGGGGCGCGGTGTGCAGGTGTGTATTTGCGATATCTCCATGCCCGATATCTCCGGTCTGGAGCTGCTAAGCCAGCTGCCGAAAGGTATGGCGACAATTATGCTCTCCGTTCATGACAGTCCGGCACTGGTTGAGCAGGCACTTAACGCGGGGGCGCGCGGCTTTCTCTCCAAACGCTGTAGCCCGGATGAACTGATTGCTGCGGTGCATACGGTTGCTACGGGGGGATGTTATTTGACACCGGATATTGCCATTAAACTGGCATCCGGTCGCCAGGACCCGCTGACCAAACGTGAACGCCAGGTGGCGGAAAAACTGGCGCAAGGAATGGCGGTGAAAGAGATTGCCGCCGAACTGGGCTTGTCGCCGAAAACGGTACACGTCCATCGCGCCAACCTGATGGAAAAACTGGGCGTCAGTAACGACGTAGAACTGGCGCGCCGCATGTTTGATGGCTGGTGATGAAGACGTTGTTCTCCCGCTTAATTACTGTTATTGCCTGCTTTTTTATCTTCTCTGCCGCGTGGTTTTGCCTGTGGAGTATCAGCCTGCATCTGGTTGAGCGCCCTGATATGGCGGTGCTGTTATTTCCGTTTGGTCTTCGACTTGGGCTAATGTTGCAATGCCCACGCGGATACTGGCCAGTGCTGCTGGGCGCGGAATGGCTGCTGATTTATTGGTTAATGCAGGCGGTTGGTTTAAGCCATTTCTCCTTATTGATGATCGGTAGTTTGCTGACGTTACTGCCCGTGGCGCTGATCTCACGCTATCGCCATCAACGCGACTGGCGCACCCTGCTGTTACAGGGGGCAGCGCTGACGGCGGCGGCGTTGTTGCAGTCGTTGCCCTGGCTTTGGTACGGCAAAGAGTCGTGGAATGCGCTGCTGTTAACTTTAACTGGCGGCCTGACGCTGGCCCCGATATGTCTGGTGTTCTGGCACTATCTCGCCAATAACACCTGGCTGCCGCTCGGTCCGTCATTGGTTTCTCAACCGATCAATTGGCGCGGGCGGCATCTGGTCTGGTACTTGCTGCTGTTTGTTATCAGTCTCTGGCTCCAGTTGGGATTGCCGGATGAACTGTCGCGCTTTACGCCATTCTGCCTGGCGCTGCCGATTATCGCGCTGGCATGGCACTACGGCTGGCAAGGGGCGCTGATTGCGACGTTGATGAACGCCATCGCGCTGATCGCCAGTCAAACCTGGCGTGACCATCCGGTCGATTTATTGCTCTCACTGCTGGTGCAAAGTCTGACAGGGTTGTTACTTGGCGCTGGCATCCAGCGCTTGCGTGAACTTAACCAGTCGCTGCAAAAGGAACTGGCGCGCAATCAGCATCTGGCTGAACGTTTGCTGGAAACCGAAGAGAGTGTGCGTCGTGATGTGGCGCGTGAATTACACGATGATATCGGTCAGACCATCACCGCCATTCGTACGCAAGCGGGCATTGTCCAGCGGCTCGCGGCGGATAACGCCCGCGTGAAACAGAGCGGGCAGCTCATCGAACAGTTATCCCTGGGCGTTTACGACGCGGTGCGCCGCTTGTTAGGGCGGTTACGTCCGCGCCAGCTGGATGATCTCACTCTGGAGCAGGCCATCCGCTCACTGATGCGGGAAATGGAGCTGGAAGGTCGCGGCATTGTCAGTCATCTCGAATGGCGAATCGATGAATCAGCGTTAAGCGAAAACCAGCGCGTGACGCTGTTTCGCGTTTGCCAGGAAGGGTTGAACAACATTGTGAAACATGCCGATGCCAGTGCGGTCACGTTGCAAGGCTGGCAGCAGGACGAACGGTTGATGCTGGTGATTGAAGACGATGGTAGCGGTTTACCGCCGGGTTCCGGGCAACACGGTTTTGGCCTCACCGGAATGCGCGAGCGAGTAACGGCGCTGGGTGGCACCTTGACCATCTCCTGTTTGCACGGCACGCGTGTCAGTGTTTCTCTACCTCAACGTTATGTCTAAGGCTTGATGATGTTGCCGTTTCTGATAGCGCCAGCTGACGCGCCGTTGATTAGCGATAAACAAGAAATTGATGCCCGTTACCGTTACTGGCGTCGGCATATTCTGCTGACCATCTGGCTGGGTTACGCACTGTTTTACTTTACGCGTAAAAGTTTTAACGCCGCCGTACCAGAAATTCTTGCCAACGGTGTGCTCAGCCGTAGCGATATCGGCCTGTTAGCGACTCTGTTTTACATTACCTACGGCGTGTCGAAGTTTGTCTCCGGCATTGTCAGCGACCGCTCAAATGCCCGGTATTTTATGGGGATTGGGCTTATCGCTACGGGCATTATCAACATTCTGTTTGGTTTCTCGACGTCGCTGTGGGCGTTTGCCATGCTATGGGGGCTGAACGCCTTTTTCCAGGGCTGGGGTTCACCGGTGTGTGCGCGTCTGTTAACCACCTGGTATTCACGTACTGAGCGCGGGGGTTGGTGGGCATTATGGAACACGGCGCATAACGTCGGCGGTGCACTCATTCCCATTGTGATGGCAGCGAGCGCGCTGCATTACGGCTGGCGTGCCGGGATGATGATTGCCGGTTGTATGGCGATAGTCGTGGGGATTATTCTCTGCTGGCGGCTGCGCGATCGCCCGCAGGCGTTAGGTTTACCAGCGGTCGGCGAATGGCGACACGACGCGCTGGAAATCGCTCAACAACAAGAAGGGGCAGGGCTGACACGTAAAGAGATCCTCACCAAATATGTGTTGCTGAATCCGTATATCTGGCTGCTTTCGTTTTGCTATGTGCTGGTCTATGTGGTCCGGGCGGCGATCAACGACTGGGGCAATTTGTATATGTCCGAGACGCTGGGCGTCGATCTGGTCACGGCGAATACGGCAGTGACAATGTTTGAACTGGGCGGATTTATCGGTGCGCTGGTAGCGGGTTGGGGCTCGGACAAACTCTTTAACGGCAACCGCGGGCCGATGAATTTAATTTTCGCCGCCGGGATTTTGCTGTCCGTCGGCTCGCTGTGGCTGATGCCATTTGCCAGCTACGTGATGCAGGCAAGCTGCTTCTTCACCATTGGTTTTTTTGTCTTTGGCCCGCAGATGTTAATCGGCATGGCGGCAGCAGAGTGTTCCCACAAGGAGGCGGCAGGGGCGGCAACGGGGTTTGTCGGCTTGTTTGCTTATCTGGGGGCGTCGCTTGCTGGTTGGCCGCTGGCGAAAGTACTCGATACCTGGCACTGGAGCGGATTTTTTGTGGTTATCGCCATTGCCGCCGGGATTTCCGCACTGCTGTTACTGCCCTTTTTGAATGCCCAGACACCGCGCGAAGCGTGATGCATCTCACTTTTTCACTTCATATCCGGCAAAACTAAGAAATTTTCCAGGTTTTGCCTGGACGCTATCTCAGGCCTGATTTGCTGCTGATTTTTACAATGCATACCTCACGCAGGTATTCATTTCAGGAGTAACCCATGCTGGCTTTCTTAAACCAGGTTCGCAAGCCGACCCTGGATCTTCCGCTCGAAGTGCGGCGCAAAATGTGGTTCAAACCGTTCATGCAATCCTACCTGGTGGTCTTTATCGGCTACCTGACGATGTACCTGATTCGCAAGAACTTTAACATCGCGCAGAACGACATGATCTCGACCTACGGCTTGAGCATGACGCAGCTGGGGATGATCGGCCTGGGCTTCTCCATCACTTATGGTGTGGGTAAAACACTGGTTTCCTATTACGCCGACGGCAAAAACACCAAACAATTCCTGCCGTTCATGCTGATCCTGTCTGCCATTTGTATGTTGGGCTTCAGTGCCAGTATGGGCAGCGGCTCGGTTAGTCTGTTCCTGATGATTGCCTTCTACGCCTTAAGCGGCTTTTTCCAGAGTACCGGGGGATCGTGCAGTTACTCCACCATCACCAAATGGACGCCGCGTCGTAAGCGCGGGACGTTCCTCGGTTTCTGGAATATTTCTCACAATCTTGGCGGTGCGGGCGCGGCAGGTGTGGCGCTGTTCGGCGCAAATTACCTGTTTGACGGCCATGTGATCGGCATGTTTATCTTCCCGTCCATCATCGCGTTGATTGTCGGTTTTATCGGCCTGCGTTACGGCAGCGACTCCCCGGAATCTTATGGCCTCGGCAAAGCTGAAGAACTGTTCGGCGAAGAGATCAGCGAAGAGGACAAAGAGACAGAATCTACCGATATGACCAAGTGGCAGATCTTTGTTGAGTATGTGCTGAAAAACAAAGTGATCTGGCTGCTGTGCTTCGCCAACATTTTCCTCTATGTGGTGCGTATTGGTATCGACCAGTGGTCAACCGTGTATGCGTTCCAGGAACTGAAACTCTCTAAAGCGGTGGCGATTCAGGGCTTTACGCTGTTTGAAGCTGGTGCGCTGGTGGGTACGCTGCTGTGGGGCTGGCTCTCTGACCTGGCGAACGGTCGCCGTGGTCTGGTGGCCTGCATCGCGCTGGCGCTGATTATCGCCACGCTCGGTGTGTATCAACATGCCAGCAACGAATATATCTACCTGGCTTCTCTCTTTGCGTTAGGTTTCCTGGTCTTTGGCCCGCAATTGTTGATTGGTGTGGCTGCTGTTGGTTTTGTACCTAAAAAAGCCATTGGCGCTGCCGATGGTATTAAAGGCACCTTCGCTTACCTGATTGGCGACAGCTTTGCCAAGTTAGGGCTGGGGATGATTGCCGATGGTACGCCGGTATTCGGCCTTACCGGCTGGGCAGGCACCTTTGCCGCGCTGGATATCGCCGCGATTGGTTGTATCTGCCTGATGGCGATAGTGGCGGTGATGGAAGAACGCAAAATCCGCCGCGAGAAAAAAATTCAGCAGTTGACAGTGGCATAAACGTAACTGGTGACTTTTGCCCGGCATGACGCCGGGCTTTTTTTTATTATTCCGTGACTTCCAGCGTGGTGAAGGCAAACTTTTCACCATCAAACAGCCCCTGGCTGGTCAGTTTCAGTGCGGGGATAACTGGCAGGGAAAGAAACGCCATCTGAATAAACGGCTCATCGGGTAACGGACCGCATTCACGGGCGGCGGCTTTCAAGGCGTCAATTTGCTCCGCCAGTGACTGTGCCGTGTCGGTGCTCATCAGGCCGGCAATGGGCAACGGTAGATGACTTTGGACCTGTCCGTTACGTACCACGCACAGCCCGCCGCCATCCTGAATCACCTGATTGACCGCCAGCGCCATCTCTTCGGCACTGCGACCGATCACCACAATATTATGGCTGTCATGGCTGACCGTCGCAGCCAGCGCGCCTTCATTCAGGCCAAAGCCGCCAAGCAAACCACAAGCCGGAGCCAGACGTTGCCCGTAACGCTCAAGTACGGCAATAAAGCACACATCATCGCGATCAAAACCATTTTCGCTGTAGACGCTGGAGCGGGAGTGCGTAATCAATTCGTTATGGATGACGTCAATGACCCGATAGCGTTTTCCAGGCGTAAATTGCAGGGCAAAGTCGCTGGCGGAAACTGGCTGGCGGGCAATGGTATTGCCATACGGCGGAGCGGATTGTTCCAGTCTCGCTGACTCTTCCGCTTGTAAGGTTTGTGCGTCAATCGGCTCGCCTTTCACCAGTACCTGCTGCACCGTGACCTTACGCGCATCGCTCAACAGGACGATATCCGCCTGCTTGCCGGGTGCCAGTAAGCCGAGATGATTCAGACCAAAATGGCGTGCTGTCGACCAGCTTGCGACGCGATATGCCACATGCAGCGGTACGTTGTGTTGTTCGATCAGGCGACGAATTAAGGCATCGATATGCCCTTCATGGGCGATCTCCCACGGGTTACGGTCATCGGTGCAGAGCATACATTGCGGGCTGTTAAATTCGTTGATCAACGGTGCCAGCGCGTTGAGATTGCGGGCAGCGGACCCTTCGCGGATCATCAACGACATGCCGAGTTGTAACTTCCGGCGACCTTCTTCCAGCAGATAACTTTCGTGGCAGTTTTCAATACCCGCAGCAATATAGGCATTAAGTTCTTTACCGCCCAAACCCGGGCAGTGACCGTCCAGCGTCAGGTGGCGAAATGCATCCAGTTTATCGAGCAGCGCATTCTGCCCGCTAATTACGCCAGGGTAATCCATCATTTCAGCAAGGCCGGTAACCTGCGGATGGTCCCGCCAGGCGAGCATCTGTTCAAGGGTAAAACTGGCACCGTTAACATCGCAGCCTTCCAGGGCAGGTACGCAAGAACTGACCTGCAAATACTGGTTTTGCCTTGCCTGTTCGGCACAGCGGGCAAACCAGGCGAATCCGGCTTCGCCCATCACGTTGACGATTTCATGGGGGTCGCAAATAACGGTCGTCAGGCCGCGCGGCAGGGTGGCGGTTTCAAAAGTAACCGGCGTCATCATGCTGGATTCAATATGCAGGTGAGCATCAATAAACCCTGGCACCGCCGTTGCGCCGTGGGCATCAATCCGCTGCAAAGCCGGAGCATCAGTGTATTCTGTGCCAACACCGGCAATGTAACGCCCTTTAATCACAATTGGGCCGGAAATTTCTCCGCCATTGATCAGGTCGAGAATAGAGACATTATCAATAATATAATCGGCAACAGCGTCGCCACGGGAAACGGCTAACAATTCCTGGTATTCCGCCCGGCTAATGTGATGAAATTTATGGTTAATAGAATTATTCATATTTTTCTCATTTTGATTTTATCAATTTGATTATTATTTATCATAAAGAAACGTCGCGAGATTATTAAAGAATATCCATTAATGCGCAATTGAAATGTGATAATTATCACTGAACCGTTGTTGTCATTTGTTTTACAAAAGCAAGGGATTAAATCTCCTCCAATGGACAAAAAAATGAATAATGACAATACCGATTACGTGAGTAATGAATCAGGGACGCTTTCGCGATTATTTAAACTGCCTCAACATGGGACCACCGTCCGCACAGAATTGATTGCGGGGATGACCACTTTTTTAACCATGGTGTACATCGTTTTTGTGAACCCGCAAATCCTCGGCGCGGCACAAATGGACCCGAAAGTGGTGTTTGTTACCACCTGTTTGATTGCCGGTATCGGCAGTATTGCGATGGGGATATTTGCTAACTTACCCGTGGCGCTGGCTCCGGCAATGGGGCTGAACGCCTTCTTTGCGTTCGTGGTCGTGGGGGCGATGGGCATCTCCTGGCAGACCGGGATGGGCGCGATATTCTGGGGCGCAATTGGACTATTTTTGCTCACGCTGTTTCGCATCCGGTACTGGATGATCTCCAACATTCCATTAAGTTTACGTATTGGTATCACTAGCGGAATCGGATTATTTATCGCCTTAATGGGGTTAAAAAATACTGGTGTTATTGTCGCCAATAAAGACACCCTGGTGATGATTGGTGATTTAAGTTCTCACGGTGTGTTGTTAGGTATATTAGGGTTTTTTATTATAACCGTGTTGTCATCTCGTCATTTTCATGCCGCGGTGCTGGTCTCTATTGTGGTGACGTCTTGCTGTGGATTATTTTTCGGTGATGTTCATTTTAGCGGCGTCTATTCCATTCCGCCTGATATTAGCGGCGTCATTGGTGAAGTGGATTTGAGTGGCGCATTATCACTTGAACTCGCTGGTATCATTTTCTCCTTTATGCTGATCAACCTATTTGATTCATCAGGAACATTAATCGGTGTGACTGATAAAGCTGGCTTAATAGATAGTAACGGTAAATTCCCTAATATGAATAAGGCGCTATATGTTGATAGCGTCAGTTCGGTGGCGGGCGCGTTTATCGGCACCTCGTCTGTTACCGCCTATATTGAAAGTACTTCTGGTGTGGCAGTTGGTGGTCGAACGGGGCTGACTGCGGTCGTGGTCGGCATTATGTTTCTGTTGGTTATGTTTTTCTCGCCGCTGGTGGCAATGGTCCCTCCTTACGCCACCGCCGGAGCGTTAATCTTTGTTGGCGTGCTGATGACCTCAAGCCTGGCGCGCGTTAACTGGGATGATTTTACCGAATCAGTACCTGCATTTATTACTACGGTGATGATGCCCTTTACTTTCTCGATCACCGAAGGGATTGCACTCGGCTTTATGTCGTACTGCATCATGAAAGTGTGCACCGGGCGCTGGCGCGATCTGAACCTGTGTGTGGTGGTGGTCGCTGCTCTGTTTGCACTGAAGATTATTCTGGTGGATTAGTAACTGGCGAGGGTTTCCAGATATCATGAGTTCTGATTACGCAGGAGAACTCATGATCTGGATAATGCTCGCCACGCTGGCGGTAGTGTTTGTAATTGGTTTTCGGGTGCTGACATCCGGGGCCAGAAAAGCGATTCGCCGTCTCAGCGATCGGCTGAATATCGATGTCGTACCCGTGGAGTCGATGGTCGATCAAATGGGAAAGTCAGCCGGTGACGAATTTTTACGTTATTTGCATCGTCCGGATGAGTCGCACCTGCAAAACGCCGCGCAGGTGTTGCTCATCTGGCAAATTGTCATTGTCGATGGTAGCGAACAGAACCTGCTGCAATGGCATCGGATTTTACAAAAAGCCCGTCTTGCCGCGCCGATTACCGATGCTCAGGTCAGGCTGGCGCTGGGTTTTCTGCGCGAAACCGAACCTGAAATGCAGGATATTAATGCTTTTCAGATGCGCTATAACGCATTCTTTCAGCCTGCTGAGGGCGTTCACTGGCTGCATTAAAACCGTTTCGTCTTATTAGCCTACAGACCGCGCCTGAGCTGGTGGGTGGATAAGGCGTGCACGCCGCATCCGGCATCGGAACTGACAGTAGGTGAACGCATTATCTACGTTCTATTTACAGCAGCACCTCCAGCCCGTGTTTTTGCACAATGCTGAGCAGTTTTAATGAAATGCCATTGGGGCGTTTAGCGCCACTTTCCCATTTTTGTACAGTTGAAACGCTGGTATTGAGATAGTGAGCGAAGACGGGCTGACTCACTTTTAATTTTTCCCGCAGTGCTTTTATCTCAACAGGTTGTAAGTCTTGCACGCTGGTCAGGCAGGCTTTGTCAAAAGTACGCATCGTTTCGGCAGAAATAGCATCGACGCTGGACAATCCAGCCGCTGCGCTGTGAATAGCCTCAAATGCAGGACTTTTAAATTTAGTTTTTGCAGTCATAGCAGATCTCTGTCAGTTCTTTAGTGTTAATCATTGCTGTTAGTTGGGCTTTCGTCAGGAAGGCATAATGCTTTGCAAGTTCACGAAACCCAGCCAGTTCCTGACTATTGATGTTCGACATATCCTGTTTTGCATATAAAAACGTGTAAAACCAATTGCTTCCCCCTTTTGCCAGAATAATTGCACGCTCACGATTTTGGTGAAGGCGCTTTTTAAAAACGCCACCACCAAGTGCATCAGCTTTACCTTGCTCCGTTTCTAAAATGGCCCGGCACAACTCTTCATCTGTTATTGCATGAGACCTGGCTTCCCTTGCAAACCATTTGGTTTTAAACACGCGCATATCGTTGAGGTCCTGTTATTAAAGTATATCACCAAGTGCAATACTTTATCCCTTATTCCCAACCCAATCGCGAAAATGCATATCAGCTTGCCCTATGATTTTTATTTCTTCGAGCAGCCTCGAACTTTTCCCACAACACCGTAAAAGTTGCAAAAACGTTAAATGCGTCACACATTTCAATGTTAAAGTGGTCGGCTTTTCCTCTGAAACATGTCACGGGTAACACCATGAGTGAATTTATTGCCGAAAACCGCGGCGCGGATGCCATCATCCGACCGAACTGGTCCGCCGTTTTCTCGGTAGCGTTTTGCGTCGCCTGCCTGATTATCGTTGAGTTTTTGCCCGTCAGTTTGTTGACGCCAATGGCCCAGGATTTAGGTATTTCGGAAGGGGTTGCCGGGCAATCGGTGACCGTGACCGCTTTTGTGGCAATGTTTGCCAGTTTGTTTATTACCCAGACAATTCAGGCCACTGACCGCCGCTACGTTGTTATTTTGTTTGCCGTTTTGCTGACGCTCTCCTGCTTGCTGGTTTCCTTTGCCAACTCATTCAGTTTGCTTTTAATCGGTCGTGCCTGTCTGGGGTTGGCACTCGGCGGGTTCTGGGCGATGTCGGCGTCGCTGACCATGCGTCTGGTACCAGCGCGTAAGGTGCCGAAGGCGCTGTCGGTGATCTTCGGCGCGGTTTCTATTGCGCTGGTGATAGCCGCACCGTTGGGTAGCTTTTTAGGTGAGCTTATCGGTTGGCGCAATGTCTTTAATGCGGCGGCGGTGATGGGCGTGCTGTGTATTATCTGGATTATCAAATCATTGCCTTCGCTGCCTGGCGAACCCTCGCATCAGAAGCAAAATACTTTCCGCTTATTACAGCGTCCGGGCGTGATGGCCGGGATGATCGCCATCTTCATGTCTTTCGCCGGGCAGTTTGCTTTCTTCACGTATATTCGTCCAGTGTATATGAATCTCGCAGGATTCGGCGTGGATGGCTTAACGTTGGTGCTGTTGAGTTTTGGTATCGCCAGCTTTATCGGCACGTCGCTTTCGTCGTTCATTCTTAAACATTCGGTAAAACTGGCCTTAGCAGGTGCGCCGTTAATACTGGCTCTGAGTGCGTTGGTGCTGACGTTGTGGGGAAGCGATAAAATCGTGGCGACCGGCGTTGCGATTATCTGGGGGCTGACTTTTGCTTTAATTCCCGTTGGCTGGTCAACGTGGATCACTCGCTCACTGGCCGATCAGGCAGAAAAGGCTGGGTCTATTCAGGTGGCGGTTATTCAGCTTGCCAATACCTGCGGTGCGGCAATCGGCGGTTATGCGTTGGATAACATTGGTCTGACTTCGCCGCTGATGTTGTCCGGCACATTGATGTTGCTTACCGCGCTGTTAGTCACCGCAAAGGTGAAAATGAAGTAACGTATTTACAGGAGGGGTTACTGCTGTGGTGGGAACACTCTCCTGTTCTTCCCTCTGATAACAATTGATCGGGCATTGTTCTTATCTTGTTGTTATTTCCATTCTTCTACCAGCATTCATCATTTACTCATCATGAATCATCATTTTCCCTCATGTTAAAGAAAAGTCATTTAATCTGAACGCATAGCGGCAGGGATGACAAATGACAGGGAAAGCGCATGGGAACGGTAATCGTTGGGGCGATAACAGCGTATGTGGATTGGGGGATCGTTTACGTCGTCTGACCGCCGGTATTTGCCTGATAACGCAAACTATTTTCCCTGTTATGGCTGCTGCTCCTACACATATTAACCATGCGCGTGCGGATACCGCCGCGTCACAGATCCTACCGAATGTTAAAACTATCCCATACACCCTGGGGGCATTGGAAACGGCACAATCGGTCGCGACACGCTTTGGTATCACCATCGATGAATTACGTCGCCTGAATCAGTTCCGTACCTTTGCGCGTGGCTTTGACAATGTGCGTCAGGGCGATGAGATAGATGTACCACTCATCAACAGTAACAGCCCTGAAGCGCGCACTCTGAAAGCAATGCAGATGGAGCGCGACGGTAAAGATCCACAAATGCAGGTCGCGGAAGTGGCGCAACAAAGTGGGACACTTTTAGCGCGCGATATGGACAGCGAACAGGCTGCGAGTATGGCGCGTGGCTGGGTGGCTTCTTCTGTGTCTGCGCAGGCGACAGACTGGCTCAGCCGCTGGGGAACTGCCCGGGTATCTCTGGGTGTTGATGAAGATTTCAGCCTTAAAAGCTCTTCATTTGAATTTCTCCATCCCTGGTACGAAACGCCAGATAACCTGGTCTTCAGCCAGCATGCACTCCACCGTACGGATGATCGCACTCAAACGAACCACGGTATCGGCTGGCGTTATTTCACTCCGAGCTGGATGTCGGGCATAAACCTGTTTATCGATCATGACCTGAGCCGCTATCACACCCGAACCGGGATGGGCGTTGAATACTGGCGCGATTACCTGAAACTGAGCGGCAACGGTTATCTGCGCCTCAGTAACTGGCGTAGTGCACCGGAACTCGACAATGACTATGAAGCACGTCCGGCGAACGGGTGGGATCTTCGCGCCGAAGGCTGGTTACCGGCCTGGCCGCAGTTGGGCGGTAAGTTAGTCTATGAACAATATTACGGCGATGAAGTGGCGCTATTTGGTAAAGATGAGCGACAAAATGATCCTCACGCGATTACCGCAGGATTGAGTTACACCCCCGTTCCCCTGATCTCCTTTAGTGCCGAGCAACGGCAGGGCAAACAGGGAGAAAACGACACCCGAATTGGTATGGAGCTGACGCTGCAACCCGGTCAATCACTGCAAAAACAGCTCGATCCGGCTGAAGTAGCAGCACGGCGTAGCCTTGTAGGCAGTCGCTATGACCTGGTCGATCGTAATAACAATATTGTCCTTGAATATCGCAAGAAAGAACTGGTGCGGCTGACGCTGACCGATCCGCTGAAAGGCAAGCCGGGCGAGGTTAAATCGCTGGTTTCTTCCTTACAAACCAAATACGCGCTGAAAGGTTATGACATCGAAGCCGCTTCCTTGCAATCTGCGGGCGGGAAAGTTGCTGTTTCCGGCAAGGATATTCAGGTCACTATTCCACCCTACCGATTTACGGTAATGCCTGAAACCGACAACACTTACCCAATAACAGTTATAGCGGAAGATTCGAAAGGGAATTTCTCCCGGCGTGAAGAAAGTATGGTGGTTGTAGAAAAACCCACACTAAGCCTCGCTGATTCAACGCTTTCTGTCGATCTACAAATCCTGCTTGCGGATGGAAAATCAATCTCAACGCTGACCTATACCGCGCGAGATTCCAGCGGCAAGCCTATCCCGGGTATGACATTAAAAACCCATGCGAAAGGTTTGCAAGATTTCGCCCTAAGCGAATGGAAAGACAACGGTAACGGAACCTATACCCAGTTAGTTACCTCCGGGAAGACGTCAGGCGCGTTGTCGCTGATGCCACAATTTAACGGCGACGATGTTGCTAAAACACCAGCGCTGATTGCCATTGTGGCTAATATGGCATCCCGAGCGGACTCCATGATTGAAACAGACCAGAATAATTACGTCGCGGGTAAGCCGATAGGCGTAAAAGTGACCCTGAAAGATGAGAATGGCAACGGGGTTACCGGAAGAAAAGAACTTCTTAAACAGGCTGTTAAAGTAGACAACACGAAGACTGATGCTGTTAGTGCCTGGACGGAAGAAAGTGAGGGAGTTTACAAAGCAAACTATACGGCCCATCTCATTGGCGACAAATTAACGGCCCAGCTGACGATGCCCGGCTGGCAAACCAAGCATTCGGATGCGTTCAGTATTGCGGGTGATAAAGATACCGCCAAAATCGCAGCGATGCAGATCACCGCGAATAACGCAGTTGCCAGACGCGATCACAATACCGTCGCTGTGACGGTCAGGGACGTGCATCAAAATTTACTGCAGGGACAAAATGTTACCTTCACGGTCGTGAATGGTGCGGCGGTTTTTGCCGATCCAAATGGCGGTATTGTGACGACAGATAAAGACGGGATTGCCAGCGTTAACCTTGCCAGTGACCAGGCGGTAAACAGTCTTATCAAGGCCGAGATCAATGGCAGTAGTCAGTCTGTGGAAGTGAGCTTTATTACTGGCGATATCTCGCAGCTGACCTCCACCATCAAGACGGACGATGTGTCATACACCGCGGGTGGCAAGATAAAAGTGTCAGTTACCCTTATGGATGAGCAGAAAAACCTGGTGAAAGGGATGGCTTCGCTGCTGGCAGGTAGCGGCGTGGTCGAGGTGAGCGGTACAGATAAAAATGAAACGGGTAACTGGAGCGAAGAGTCTGATGGCGTTTACACCACCACCCGAACTGCGAAGATTGCTGGCAATAGCCATTACGCCACGCTGAAACTATCGACATGGAGTAGCGCGCAGCAATCCGATGCGTATGTCATCCGCGAAAGCGGAGCTGTGCTGGCTTATTCCTCTATCGTTACCGACAAAACGACCTATACCGCAGGCGGTGCGATTAAAGTTACGGTAACGCTCAAGGATAGCTATGAAAACCTGGTCGGGGGGCAACGAGACGCTATCAGCCAGGCTATCCAGCTGCCAAATACAAAAGCGGAAAGCATCACCTGGAATGAAGATCAAAAAGGCATTTATACCGCAACGTATACCGCTTTACTTCCTGGCACCGGTTTAAAAGCACAGCTACAGATGTCCGGCTGGGCGAGCGCCCTGACTTCAAATGTTTACAGTATTAGTGGCGATGCCGCCAGCGCACAAATCGTCGCGATGCAAGTGACAACGGGTAGCCTGGATGTGCTGGCGAATGGTAGCGATCAACATACGGTGAATGTTCGGGTGGAAGATCAGTTTGGCAATGTGCTGCCAGAGCAGACCGTCACCTTTACGGTGACGAAGGGGGCGGCTGTATTTGCCAATGCAGGGCAGAGTGCAGACATCAGGACGGATGTGCATGGCATGGCGGAGGTTGTGCTGAGTAGTACCGTAGCGGATGCCAGCACTGTTGAGGCTAAGGTCAATCAAAGCAGCGATAGTAAAACGGTGAACTTTGTTGCTGATGTTAGCACGGCGCAGGTCGCGGAGCTGGTGGTGACGCAAGACGGCTCAGCGGCAGACGGTGCAATGGCGAATATGCTGCGGGCGAGGGTCACCGATGCGTTCGGTAATGCGCTGGGCGGGCAGACGGTCAGCGTGTTGGCGGACAACGGCGCAGCGGTCGCTCCGACGGTGATTACAGAGCCGGACGGCACGGTGGAGATCAGTGTCACCAGCCAGACGGCGGGCACCAGTGCCGTCACTGCAACCATCAACAGCAGCAGCCAGAGCCGGGATGTGACGTTTATCGCCGATGTCAGGACGGCGCAGATCGCGAGTCTGGAGGTGACGCAGGATAACGCCGTGGCTGACGGCGCAATGGCGAACACGCTGCGGGTGAGGGTGACGGATGCGTTCGGTAATGTGCTTGCCGGGCAGACGGTCAGCGTGTTGGCAGGCAACGGTGCCACGACTGCTCCGACGGTCACCACGCAGCCGGACGGCACGGCGGAGATCTCTGTCACCAGCCAGACCGCCGGAATCAGTGCGGTCACTGCCAGCATTAACAGCAGCAGCCAGAGCCGGAACGTCACGTTTATCGCCGATGTCAGGACGGCGCAGATCGCGAGTCTGGAGGTGACGCAGGATAACTCAGTGGCTGACGGCGCAATGGCGAACACGCTGCGGGTGAAGGTCACCGATGCTAACGGGAATGTACTTGCCGGGCAGACGGTCAGCGTGACGGCAGACAACAGCGCAACGGTCACTCCGACGGTCACCACACAGCCGGACGGCACGGCGGAGATCTCTGTCACCAGCCAGACCGCCGGAACCAGTGTGATCACCGCCAGCGTCAACAACAGCAGCCAGAGCCGGAACGTGACGTTTATTGCGGATGTCAGCACGGCGCAGATCGCGGATCTGATCGTTAGCCAGGATAACGCGGTGGCAGACGGCGCGACGGCGAATACGCTGCAAGTGAGGGTCACCGATGCGTTCGGGAATGCACTTGCCGGACAGGCGGTCAGCGTGTTGGCGGATAACGGCGCAACGGTCGCTCCGACTGTCATCACAGGGCAGGACGGCACGGTGGAAATCAGTGTCACCAGCCAGACGGCGGGCAGCAGTGCGGTCACCGCCAGTATCAACAGCAGCAGTCAGAGCCGGAACGTCACGTTTATCGCCGATGTCAGGACGGCGCAGATCGCGAGTCTGGAGGTGACGCAGGATAACGCCGTGGCTGACGGCGCAATGGCGAACACGCTGCGGGTGAGGGTGACGGATGCGTTCGGTAATGTGCTTGCCGGGCAGACGGTCAGCGTGACGGCAGACAACAGCGCAACGGTCACTCCGACTGTCATCACCGGGCAGGACGGGACGGTGGAAATCAGTGTCACCAGCCAGACGGCGGGCACCAGTGCGGTCACCGCCAGTATCAACAGCAGTACCGCGAGCCGGAACGTCACGTTTATCGCCGATGTCAGCACGGCGCAGATCGCGAGTCTGGAGGTGACGCAGGATAACTCAGTGGCTGACGGCGCAATGGCGAACACGCTGCGGGTGAAGGTCACCGATGCTAACGGGAATGTACTTGCCGGGCAGACGGTCAGCGTGACGGCAGGCAATGGCGCAACGGTCGCTCCGACTGTCATCACAGGGCAGGACGGCACGGTGGAGATCAGTGTCACCAGCCAGACGGCGGGCACCAGTACAGTCACCGCCAGCATCAACAGCAGCAGCCTGAGCCGGACCGTGACGTTTATCGCCGATGTCAGGACGGCGCAGATAGCGGATCTGGTAGTCACCCGGGATAACTCAGTGGCAGACGGTGCAATGGCGAATATGCTGCGGGCGAGGGTCACCGATGCGTTCGGTAATGCGCTTGCCGGGCAGACGGTCAGCGTGTTGGCGGACAACGGCGCAACGACTGCCCCGACGGTAATCACAGAGCCGGACGGCACGGTGGAGATCAGTGTCACCAGCCAGACGGCGGGAGCCAGTACTGTCACTGCCAGCATCAACAGCAGCAGCCTGAGCCGGAACGTGACGTTTGTCGCGGATGTCAGGACGGCGCAGATCGCTGATCTGGTGGTCATTAAGGACGGCTCAGTGGCAGATGGCGCGATGGCGAACACGCTGCGGGTGAAAGTCACCGACGCGTTCGGCAATGCGCTGGCCGGACAGACGGTCAGCGTCTCAGCGGACAACGGGGCAGCGGTTGCCGCGACGGTTATCACCGGGCCGGACGGCACCGTGGAAATCTCCGTCACCAGCCAGACGGCGGGCATCAGTACAGTTACCGCAACCATCAACAACAGCACTCTGAGCCAGAACGTGACGTTTATTGCTGATGTCAGCACGGCGAAGATCGCGGATCTGGTGGTCATTAAGGACGGCTCAGTGGCAGATGGTGCGATGGCGAACACGCTGCGGGTGAAAGTCACCGACGCGTTCGGCAATGCACTGGCCGGACAGACGGTCAGCGTCTCAGCGGACAACGGGGCAGCGGTTGCCGCGACGGTTATCAGCGGGCCGGACGGCACCGTGGAAATCTCCGTCACCAGCCAGACTGCGGGCATCAGTGCCGTTGCCGCCAGCATCAACAACAGCAGTCTGAGTCAGAATGTGACATTTATCCCGGATGTCAGCACCGCGAAGATCGCGGATCTGGTGGTTATTAAGGACGGCTCAGTGGCTGACGGCGCAATGGCGAACACGCTGCGGGTGAAGGTCACCGATGCATTCGGTAATACGCTTGCCGGGCAGACAGTCAGCGTGTTGGCGGACAACGGTGCAACGGTTGCCCCGACGGTCACCACGCAGCCGGACGGCACGGTGGAGATCAGTGTCACCAGCCAGACGGCGGGCACCAGTGCGGTCACCGCCAGCATCAACAGCAGCAGCCTGAGCCAGAACGTCACCTTTGTACCGGGTGATGCATCGCAGCTCACGTCAACCGTTGAAACAAATAAGTCGAACTATACGGTTGGAGAGACAATCACCATCACGGTAACGCTCCGGGATGCGTTCGATAATCTGGTAACCGGTGCAGCTTCACAGTTAGCCGCTAATGGTGTGCTTACGGTGGCTGGCACCGACCCGTCAGAAACGGGAAGCTGGATTGAATCAGGTGGCGTGTATACCACAACCCGTATGGCGACGATTGCCAGTACCAATCAGCACGCCAACCTGCAATTGCAGACGTGGAGTGATGGTGTAACGTCAGATCGCTATGACATACAGTCCGGTTCTCCGGCGCAAGCCACATCAACTATCGCTACGGATAAAAACGCCTACACCGCTGGCGACACTATAACCGTCGCCGTGACGCTGAAAGACGCGCACGGTAACCTGGTTGAAGGGGGCGAGTCCTTACTGTCTGGTGATAACGTAATAGTGGAAGGAGCCGTACGTTCAGGAGGATGGTCTGAAAGTGCCGGTGTTTATACTGCTATATGGTCGGCGCAAATGGCGGGAGTGTCTCACCACGCGACGTTGACGTTGTCTGAATGGGGCAGCAGTAAACAATCAGAGAGTTATTCCATCCATAGTGGCGCTCTGGTGCAAACAAATTCAGCCATCAGGACAGATAAAACGACATATATCGCCGGGGAGTCATTAACTGTCACAGTAACGTTGCGGGATGAGTTTGGTAACCCGGCTTTAGGGCTGACATCAGGAGTTATCGAATCATATATCGATAATTTTACGGTGGGCGGCGCAGTCCCCGATTCGATGCAATGGGTCGAACAGAATAATGGTGAATATACCATGATCTGGACAGCATGGTTTGCCGAGAAAAATTTGGTTGCCAGTCTGAAATTAAAAACATGGGCAACGGAGATTAATTCCGCGCTATACGGGATACAACCAGGTGCAGCAGCAAAAACTCAGTCCACGATTATCACGGACAAAACGGTATATATCGCTGGGGAGAGCATAACGGTGACTGTTGTACTTAGTGATGCTCAGGGTAACTTTATTACTGATGGTGTCGCTCAGCTTAATGAGGAAAACGTAAAAGTCAGGAATGCAGATCCTATCCAGGGTAATAATTGGATATACAACGGCAATGGGCAATATCAAAGACAGTATATGGCGCAATTCGCGGAAGTGAATTTGAATGCACAACTGAAGATGGTTGGTTGGAGCGATGCCAATTATTCAAATAATTATACTATTAAACCGGGTGAAGCGAGTCCACTTAGTTCACAGCTTCGTATACGAGAAGATGCTGTGGTTGTTGGGGCGGATTTACCTGTCAGTGTTTTATTAGCTGATGATTTTGGTAACCCGTTGGATAACGGTCTGGATTTGCTGGATAATGCAGTGTACTTACAAAATGTGGAGAAGAAAGAAGGGGCTAAATGGATATATTTGGGTGATGGCATATATGAGCGTACCTATATGGCCTACAAAGAAGGAGAGAACTTAAATTCATTTCTGCAGATTAACGGTTGGCGTGTAAACGGGCAACCTTCCTATACCATCCTTCCTTTTGTAGTAGTCGATTCTCTGAGTGTGAATGGTGCAATATTCAGGGCGATAGATGGTTTTCCTGAAACAGGATTTGATGGGGCTAAATTCACCTTAGTATTAACCCATAATATGAAGAATACAGATTATGATTGGACGGCAGGCATCTATGGTATTAATGTTAACAATAATGGAGAAGTCACAATAAGTCTGCCCCTAAATAGTGAAATCACTATTACCGGGAAACCAAAAGACGGTAAAGGGAATAATGTTGTATTCAAATTCAAGATGAAAAAATGGTTTACTAGTTTAGGTGCTGCCAGTAATAACACTTGGGATATTATAAATACATCATGCAATAGCTATGGACAAGTGGCGTCATCTTTAGAATTAGCGCAGCGACCAAGTAGTGGTGTAGTTCCACGAAAAGTAGGTACGTTGTGGGGAGAATATGGTAATTTGAAAGCTTATGGCAGTACATTTAGCAGTACGGATTACTGGACAAGTACTGTACTTATAGGGGTTCACGAGAAATTCAATCCTGAAACTGGTATATCAACACCAGGATCAGGAAAGTCTTCTGGTTTGTGTGTGAGATATTTTTAACGAAATAACTACTAAATTGCCCTGCATCAGCAGGGCAATTTCTCTTCGTTCTTACGCAGAAGTACGCATCGCACTGATAGTATTAAATTCATTTTTTACATTGAGCAAACGAGGGTCGTGAAGCAAAACATTTGACCATAAATCATTGTCTTTAACTAATTGTTGCCAGCGCTTTTCATATTCTTTTTTACCATAAACAGTGTAAATTAATGGCAAAATCACACCATTTATTTTGTTGGTGTTAATATTTGCCAGTAACTTCATAATGTCATTTTTTATAGATGCGCCATAGATCAGAAACTTCGTATAAAGCGAGTTAACACAGCTGTAATCAAGACCATGTTCAGGCTCAAGTTTAAGCAATAAACTTTTGGCTTTGTCATTATGTCCTTTCAGTGCCATGAACATAGCCAGAATAGAGGTAATAATTGGATTATTACAGGTGTTTTGACTATTCAGATTTAATGCAAAAGATATCGCGTTATCGAGGGGGGATGTGTAATAAAGTATAATTAATTTAAGAATGCTTATGCCCATTTTATTGGGTTCAAGAGCAATGCTTTTTTCTATTAGATTAAATGCTCTTGCAAGGTCACCGTTCAAAAAGCATAGCAGAGACTGATAATAATAAACGTCTGGCGAATTAGGTTTGAGTAAATGTGCTTGCTTAAATAGCACATTAGACACTGAATGTTCATCTTTTAGCCCACTGATTAAACCCAGTAAACCCAATGCCTGAGAATTTGAAGGGTTAATTTCAAGAGCCTTTTCAATGGAGGTTACTGCCGTTGTTATTGCTTGTTTTTGTTCACTGAGTCCAAGGAGTGCTAATGATATATGGCATTCCGCCAGGCAACAGTAGGGCAAGGTATTTTGCGGTTGCGTACTCACACAATCTCTAAATATTACTAATGCTCGTTTCAAACTCTCTGGTGTATAACGATACATTTCCATTCTGCCATTCATATACATAACAGCAGAATCCAGAGATGGCATTTGTTGTGTATTAATAGATTTAAAATTAATATTGGGTATTTTTTCAATAAGAATATTAATTACTTGTGATAATAATACGGAAAGAGGATTGTCGGGGTTAAAATCAATACTTTGATGATCAATCAACTTATGCGTTCTGGCATGAATTAATTCAATAAATAAACGCCAGTTTTTACCATAGTGAACGACCTGACCCATAATGTAATATTCTGGGCCTGTTTTATTAATAAACTGATGGATAGTAGAAAAATCGCTTGCCTCATTCGTTACCGAGGCAGGTAAAATATCTAAACCACAAAAAGCATATTTTGAAAGGCCCTGCACAAGTTCGTAATGCAGTTTTAGAACATTGATTGAGCCTTCGGTACGAAATGGAAAAACAGCAAGAGTGGTAGTCGACTTTACCGGTTCATTATCGGTTACAATCACAATGGGTACAGTAAAACGGTATCCACGACCATAGACCGTTTCGATATACTTACACTGTTTATTCTCATGCAAAAGTTTGCGCAATGCATAAATACACCGTGTTAAAGATTCATCACTGGCAACACTTGCGCTCCAGACCTTATCAATAATCTCTTCTTTGCTAACAATTTCACCGTCAGCATTAAGTAATAGAATAATAACGCCAAGTTCTTTTGGGGGAATATGATATTCTTTGTTTTTGAATAATAATATTCCATTGTTTTTTAATACAAAGTCGCCAAATATATATTGTTGTGTATTATTTTTTCCATGTTGCAGTTGCATAGAACGCTCCTTCCGTTTTCTCTATTCATAGTATTAATTTGATCAATATAAAATAAAGTATTGGCAGAATTGCTCTATCAAAAAACGCTCATTTTGTAAGATTGTGATGAAGAAATGAATGAAAGCTGATGCTTAATAATATGAAACGCTGGTCCCATTTTACGAGACCAGATAGTGGACTATAATATTTGGCGTTACTTAATCAGAAACGTAAATAATCTTTCGCTGAATCAAATAATGCTGTAATGGTTGACGATAATAATTTTATAATCGTATCGTAGGTGGAGTTGGCTGTGCTGTATTTAGTCGTGATAACCTGTACATCGGTTTTCATGTTTTCTGCTTGCCCATTATAACCCGCTAACCATGCCTGGTATTCAGCTGTGCTTATTTCATAACCGGTGAATTCTTTAGATATATTTTTTTCCTTCCCTTTATTATCCCTGTGCACCATTGAATCTGAAGATTGACTCATACTGTCAATAATCTGAGGGTTGGGAATAATAACATATAAACCGCTACCTTGTGGTTCAACTTCGACAATCGGAGAAGGTGTGCGGTGTTTGGGATCGGGTGGAATTACCGGAAGTCCTAAAGCGGCGCACCATTTTTCTGCTTCTTCCAATGGAACACCAATTTTGTCAGCAGGTGCCGGAGGGTATAAAACATAGTCTGGATTGTAATGATAGTGGAAATCACCATTAGGATATTTATCGATATAATAAAAATGCATCAAGGCCTTTTGAAATGCATTGACATCAAAAATTATCGCATCGCCTTTTTTATTAGAGTGAGTCCATTTTCCCATATTGCTTTGGATATGTTCACTGAAGTCCTGCCAGTATGCGCTCATTATCTCAACGCTATTCGCATAAATTTCGAGGTAGTCGCTACCGAGCACACTCATCAAATCAGCAATATCACTGCATATATATTTATCACTTTTAAATTCGTTTGAACTACTGGCCGTTAAAGTACTGCTGGTTGCTGAACTTCTCATTTCAGGCGCAGAACTCTCTAAAGAAGCGATAGCGTGATTTAAGGTACCTTTGGTCAATGTCATTGCACTTGACCCGGTTGTGTTGTGAGCAACGTTAGCTAGGGTTTTTCTCACAGAGTTATGCAAGGTCAATATTTTAGCGGGATCCTTTAATTTTCCGTCAATAGTATTAACATTTTCTGTAAGCTGCAGAACTTTTTTTATCAGCGAATAACTTTCGTGTAAGAGCGCAGATCCTTTCTCTGACAGGTTCTCAGTTGGGAAATTTCTGAGCATGTTTTTAACGAAGTTGAGTTGTATGTCATGCTGGCATTTCCAGTCTTCATTTCGCTGGCTACGTTCATTGACTAAAGTTGATAGTTTTTCAACATCTTTCTTGAGCATAGCGCCAATATTATTATCCTTACTGGCGCTGTTATACAAATTACCCTCGCTTTTGCTGTTTTCCAGTTGATGAGGCTCCTCACTTTGCGAGGATGCCTCTTTAAGAGGAATGTTTGCATTCTGCTGACGTAAAATATCTATATTTAAATTATTATCTTTATTAATCATGTGTCATTCCTCCTTAAATATAATTAACTATTATTGCAATTATTTATGAGCGAATGCCTTGAACGATAGCGCTATCAGTATCAATAATGGTTTGTATTATTTGCTGTAATAAATTGAGTGCCTGATCTCTCCCTTGAACATCACGATTAATTTGATCCAGATAGCTACTCATAACTGAATGCATCACATTTTTAGCTTGCTCAACAATTTCTTTTTCTGCATGAGTAGTACTTTCTAGAATTCTAAGTGATGCTTGAGTTGATTGATTAACAAGCTGTGAAAGTACATCTGCTTTACCTATAGTAAAATATTTATTATATCTTTTGTTATGTTTTATACTAATACGCTCGTTTTTATCTCTAATCTTTTCTTCCGTAGTTTCTTTTTCTTTATCGTAATATTTCAGGGTCTCTTCTTTTTGTTCTTCATCAAGTGTTGTATCTTTCGTTGTTGTTTTTATTTCTTCATCTATTTGCTTGAGATAAGCTTGTTGATCTTGAACTTCCCTTTTTAATCCTCGCTGTGTTTTATCATCAGTTCCACTGATAGTGTGCTTCTGATCAGGTGTAAGGGTTTGCATCTTTTCGGGAGGGCTTCTGAAATTTGCTACAACAGATGCTGCAGCTCCGGCTGCGCCAACTGTTGACCCGGCAAGAACACCAGCCGAACTTGCCATTGTAGCGTGTACGGTTTCTGTTTTCTGATACTGGACAAGTTGTTCAAAAATGTTGCTCATAATAGCCTCAGACATAGCAGAGGCTTTATACATTGATGTGAATACCCTTAAAAATTCCTCCATAACAGCCTGTTGTCGCATGGTCAAATTATCTAGCATATCAAGGATATTATATTTAGATATTTTAATAGAGCTCTGTTCTGCAGAACTGCTTGATTGACTGGATGAAATTGTAGCTTGGTCAAGGTCACCCCTCAAATTATCTAGCGTACTCCTTGAGTAATTAAGATTATCCAATAGTTTTACTCTTAGTTCCGGACAGACTTCTCTGTCTGTATTTTTTAATATTATAAACTGAGAGCTTATGTCATGATTAATATCTTTAAGGTTATAGTATTGCACAATTTTATTATCATTTGGTATGTTGTTTTTTTTACTATAATCTCTATCAAAGATTGTTTTATCAAGACTGTTAATATTAGATGTGCTGGACGCATTTTTAATTTCATAGGTGGCCATGTTAAAACCCTCTTATACGATAGAATGGGAAGCAAATTTTAAGGCTTCAGTTCGGTGTTGTAATACTCGTACCATCTGGCTTACCTCTTGTTCGACGGTTTTATCCACCCTTTGCAATACTGAAAGCATTTGTTCACGCGTTTTTGATAGATTACTCATGTCCTGTTGTAAAATTGCCATGTCGGCAGAGTTTCCAGCAACAAAACAATTCATCGTCGATGTTGCTATTGCACAGATGAGTAAGCCTATTTTCTCCAGGCCATTACTTATTTTGGCAATCAACTTCAACACTACGGCTGATGTTTGTAGCACGCTGCATACGCTGTCTAATACCTTTATAATATTTTTTGAAACTGAATTAATAATTGATTCAATGGTTGATTTTATAGTGCTTGTTATTTCTTTGGTGACTTCTTCGGCGGCTGTTTTTGATAATGCAGAAACAACGGCCCCTATTGCTACAGAACATATTACAGCTGCACCAATCATTACTGTCGCCATGACAATAGAAGCGGCTGCACTTGCGTAAATACTTTTAACCAGTTCAATCGTATCTTGATCGACACCAATAACATCCAGAAGCGCGGTGATTGCGAGCAGAGTGGGATCAACTGTTTTAATCGCAGCCGAAAGACCTTCTACAACTTTCCCTAAAATCCAGCCGGTAGCCGTGGTGCCCAGAGCGATTTGACAAGTGATATCTACACCTAATACTACTGCGCCCGCTATTCCTCCAATAAGTGCCAATGCACCCGCAATACTTGAACCACCACTTGGAACTGCAGCAAGAAGACCAACAACAATTAAGACTGCGCTTACGGCAAAGGTAACTACAGTTACACACTCATTAACTATTTTTAAAACTTTAGTCGTGGTAGTATATTTATGTGCTGTTTCATTGAGTTTATTTTCCCTGACATGGTTGATTTCTTTCATTACCTCAGATTGATTTTTAATAGATTCGCAATTTGTATCGCCAATAACTTCCATTACTGAGGTAATCAAAAGGATAAATGTGGCTGTCGCGTTTCTGTTTTTCTGGTTTTCCTGTGTCAGGCAAATATTGGTGGTGAAGTTATTAATCTGTTCTTGCTGTTGAATTTCGTCAAAAACTTCCATACTTTGGCCGATCGCAGCGTCAGCATCCATAATGGCTGTATTTAATGATTTCTCAGCTAACGATTTTTTTTGTAACGACAGCGTGAGTGTTTTTTCAGCCGCGTTTTTTTGTGTCAGTACTTTATTGTATTGTGGATCGTCTGGTTGCAGTTGCGACAACTCTTGATCCAATGTGTTGACTTTTTTTTCCAGCGATTGCACTCTTTTATCGACTGCATTGTAATTATTGTTGGCCTGATGCAGATTATCGTTGGCTTTTTGCGCTGAATCTAATGACGAGGTGTAGGCGTCGCTTAATTCACGAAACTTATTATGTGCCATTTCGTGTCGAAGCAGGGTGTTGTCCAGGTTATTATGCAAGCGTGTAGTAATATCCTGATCGGCAATGCCTGATAAATTACCCAAAATCATCGTCAGGCGGGCATCATTCGTCTTTGCTGCAGTGGCGTTATCAGAATCGGAAACCTGCATTGCAGGTAGAGCAAGCATAGGTTTGTTTTCAAGACGAGCGCGAATATCGTTATCAAGGGATTTCGGGTTTTTATTAAGCCGCATGGGATCAACTTGCGTTTTGCTGCTGTCCTGCAGTCTTTTTTCCTCATCGCTATATTGTGTACGCAATGTTTCGCTGATTTGTTCAAACGTGATCGTCTGTCCCGTAATCGGTGCCGACATAATTCACCTCCTTTTTAAGCTATCATCTGGCTTAATTAACTGTTTATTATTTAACTCATGGCAGATGTTTATTTCCATCTAAAATGGCATCAACGGGAAAATAAGCAATGTGTTTATTGTTATTCTTCTCATTTATTTTATTGGCATGGTTGTTTTTTAAATCAATTGTTGATTCCTCTTTATATTTCTTGGTTGCTTCTTCAGGCGTAAAAGAAGATTTTTTTACGTTTATGTTCATTTTGCCGACTCACTCTGTTTGAACTTCCTCTTCGGAATTGGCTGTCAAGAGTTCAAGATAAGCATTAGCCATCTCTTTAACTTTTTCATTTTGACTGTAGGTTACGACTGTATTAAATAACTCCGTGGCCATTTTAATGTTTTTTAAGCCCATCTGGCATTGGCCCATATAATAAACCAAAGAGAAATCGTTATCGGGAGATAGCATCAAACAGATATGATACATGTCGAATGCCTTTTGATAATCTTTCTTCAACTGACAGACGGCGGCATATCCCTTTAAATAATTATAATTTTGGAAATCATAAATACAGAGAAATTTAAAAAAGAGTTCAGCTTCGTCAAGTCTTCCTTTTTCATAAAAGTTATAAGCGTAAGCATAAACGCCTTCAAGGGTATCCGGGGTTATGCCATGCAGTTCTGCAAGCGTTGCTCCCATACCTAGTGCACGTTCGAACTTACTGGCAATTTCTTTATTTTCTTCTAAATCCAGATTTGCGCTTTCCATCTCTACTCTCTCCTTTAGAACATTCTTTGTTCAGACTTCACCATTTTTTAGAGGGTGGTGATATCAAAATTCGCTCATTTTTATGCCCATCCGTTGGACTGCCTTTTCTGCATTAAAAACAAGTATTGTTTCAATGAGATAAGATTTTCTATGTGATGAAATGAAAATAATGTAGAGGGAATTTTATCCACAATCCTGATGAACGGGTTCAATTCTGATTGGAATTTGAAAAAGCAGGTGATTTACTGATGTGCGAGCGTACGTCAGTGGCTGCTGGCCTGAGCGCGGAGGTGTGCGAAATTCACATATCCGGGCATTCCACCTTACCCAGCGCTTCCCAGTAGTTATTCTGATTATTACGCTCCATCGCCACAATAGCTTCGCGGATATGTTGTTTGTTACTCTCATCAGACAACATTAATTTTTCCCACGCTTCGTCTGATAATGACGCCTGTGGCGTGCAAATTTTACGTAAATCTTGCAATACCGTGGTCTTTTCTTTTGCCGACTGTAGAGAACTGAATGGCGACTCGGCCTGAGAAATGGCTGGGAAAGTCAGGAATACGGTAATCATGAGTAGCATCGTTGGCTTCATAGCTGCAACCTTCTGCAAATGTGCATCGAATGAAGCATAAGTGTAGTTTGCTTTTGCCGCTCTCATCATGCTGTACGAAAGGTGTTTGCGTGGTCAGTAAGAAGTGCCAGTTTTATATACCTTTTTCTTCTATTCGATAGCTTTTCGTTTTTTAAATCGTAGTGATCTTGCCATTATAGTCAGTTAACGATTAAAAAAAGGATAAAAAATGAAACTGACAACACATCATCTACGGGCGGGGGCCGCATTATTACTGGCAGGAATTCTGCTGGCAGGTTGCGACCAGAGCAGCAGCGATGAAAAGCACATTAAAGTGGGCGTTATTAATGGCGCAGAACAAGATGTCGCGGAAGTCGCTAAAAAGGTGGCAAAAGAGAAATATGGCCTCGATGTTGAACTGGTAGGATTTAGCGGTTCGTTGCTACCGAACGATGCGACAAATCATGGCGAGCTTGATGCGAACGTCTTCCAGCATCGACCCTTTCTTGAACAAGATAATCAGGCGCATGGTTATAAACTGGTAGCGGTGGGAAATACATTTGTCTTCCCCATGGCGGGTTATTCCAAAAAAATCAAAACCGTGGCGCAAATAAAAGAAGGCGCGACAGTGGCGATCCCCAACGACCCGACCAACCTTGGTCGCGCGCTTTTACTGTTGCAAAAAGAGAAGCTAATTACTCTGAAAGAGGGAAAAGGGTTACTACCTACCGCGCTGGATATAACCGAGAATCCTCGTCATTTGCAGATTATGGAACTCGAGGGGGCGCAGCTCCCGCGCGTACTGGATGATCCCAAAGTTGATGTGGCGATTATCAGCACCACTTACATTCAGCAGACCGGGCTTTCTCCGGTGCACGACAGCGTATTTATTGAAGATAAGAATTCGCCGTATGTGAATATTCTGGTGGCACGGGAAGATAATAAGAATGCAGAAAACGTGAAGGAATTTCTGCAATCTTATCAATCGCCCGAAGTCGCTAAAGCGGCAGAAACCATCTTTAACGGTGGCGCGGTGCCTGGCTGGTAATTCTCACTCATGCCGCGCCGGACGATTTATTTTTCTGGCGCGGCGACGGGAATCCATTGAAATCAAAATCACCGATGACAGAATCAGCAGTGTGCCCAGCCAGTCCGGCAATGTGAACGTGATCCCCAGCAACAGCAAAGAGAGCAGCGCGCTACTTAATGGTTCTGCACAGCTCAAAATGCTGGCTTTTGGCCCGCCAATGAGCTGTGCGCCTTTCAGATATAGACTAAAGGTTAGCGAAGTTCCGATGACCACCAAATAAAAAAACGCCAGAATCAAACTGCCATTAACCACAAAATTTGTCCCTTGTCTGGCATAAAATGGCAGCAGGATCAGACCACCAATGAGCATACTCCAGCCGACGACCGGTAACGTGCCATAGCGGGCAATCAGCGTTGAGGGATAGGTGGTATAGAATGCAGCAGCAAATGCCGAGGCAATGCCCCAGAATAACGCGGCAGGAGAGATCGATAATGACGTCGGATTACCGTGTGTCACCAATAAAAAAGTCCCGATCAGCGATGTCAAAATAGCGCAAAAAACCAGAATGCCCGGGCGGGATTTACGCACCAGTGAGAACCAGGCGACGATAATCGTCGGTGAGAGGAATTGCAGCACCGTTGCCGTGGCAGCATTCGATTTTTCAATGGTTAGCAAAAAAGTGAGCTGTACGGTTAGCGCGCCACCCACGGAAAAAATCAGCAGACTAATGGCATCTTTGTGATTGTTAATAATAGAAAAGATTTTATCGCCATGCACAAATGACAGCGTCAGCAGAATCAAACCGGCGAATATCAAACGCGTCATAGTCAAAAACTGCGACGACATCTGGCTTTGCTCCATGATGTATTGCGCGCAGACCCCTGAACTTCCCCACAACACGGCGGCAATCAGAACGTTCAGCATCCCCTTTCTGGTGGAACCCATTTTTCCCTCTGCATACTGTTTTGTCGTTTATGTATGCAGGCATGATAGCAAAAATGGCGAGGATGGCTCTGTTTGCGCCACGCCGATTTTTCTTAGCTCAGACTGGTGAGCTAAATATCTTTAATAAACAGCAGGCAAATCATCGCAATACCCAACATCCCTATCGCCAGCCAGAACAACGCGTGGTAGCTCCAGATTTCAACCATAATTCCGTCAACAGAGCCGGCGATAATCCAGCCGACGCGTGAGGTATTTGCATATAACGTTGTCGCAGAGCCTATTTTTTCAGGCATCAGATCCTGAAAATAAAGCATGCCGATACCACAGAGAATACCAAGGAAAATGGCATTTAGAATTTGCAATTCCAGCTCAACTGCCGGAGTCGTCGCCATGAGTACGCTGGCGTAAAAACACATACCACTCACGATAGCAATGAGCATTAATAGTCGCTTGCCAATACGTTTCATGTAATAGCCTGCGATTAACATCATCGGAATTTCCAGACCGGCAGCAATACCAATCATTTCTCCAGCCAGTTTATCGGTTAGATGCAGTTCATCAATAATAAATAGCGGCATATTTATCATGTAGAGATTATTCGCCGCCCACATCATTGAACAGACTACAAAAAGTAGCCGTGTATCCCGCTTTCTATGGATGGAGGGTAAAATTTCTACGGGTTGGGTAACGACAGGAATATTTCTTTGTATTGATGGCAAAAACAACCAGACTATCAGCCCGCAAATAACAAATGCGATGGCAGCGGTGAGATACATCACTTTAAAACTAAATCCCATTGCCAGCTCATAAGCGAGCGGTGGCCCGATAACCCAGGCAAGCGAGATCTGAGCACGTAAAAATGTACTGAACATGACCGTCTCACGGCCTGTTCTGTCGGCGTGTTCACGGGCGAGGGCGAACATTTGCGGGTTTGCAGTGGAAGCAAAACTACTCAGAAGTACGCCCGTAGAGAGGAGAATGAAGTAGTTGCGATTCCACGCAAAAAGAGTGCAGGCCAACACTCCAAATAAGCAACATAGTAGGATCAGTAATTTACGGTCGCCTTGTTTATCGGAGTGCCTTGCCAGAAATTGACTGACCAGAATTCCCATAATAGCGCTACCGGTGAAGAAAAAACCTACCATTATAGGACGGGCTTTCAGTTCATCTGCGAGGAATATACTTAGGGTGGGAGTCTGGAGAGCGCCCGCAATACCAGTCAGAAAGGCGACAAGTAAAAATGCCGCGGCAGTGAGATCAAGTATTTTTGATGGAGTGGTAGCCATTTTTTGCATTCTTCTGAATCACCGGGCGACAAAATATAACTGAGTTACAAATAAGTACCAGTCGAATGAGTATTATATTAAGAATTTTTGAGTATCGCTGATACAACCAGAAAGCAATGCTAGCGCAATATTATAGGGCCAGCAATTGAGATTATTAGCAAAAGCATGTTAAGAATTAATCACCGAATTTATATATTAATTATAGTAAGGCAATGAGCTATTTTTGATAGTAAAAATAAAACAAGTTTATTTGATATATTAAATGAAAAAATTAATCTTGATGGCAGTCTGATTATTGGTGAAGTTTATAGGTCAGTTTTTTTCGCCAGCGGTTAAAGGAATAGAATCGTCGTATGAAAAAAGGGTGTTTTGGGGCGTGTAAAACAACATCTTCACCTTAATGGCGATACAGTTGGCTGAGAGTCAGCAGTGGGGGCAAATCACCTGCAAATAAACACGGCGCATGCTGGCGCGAATATCGCGGATGCGTTCGAGGACAGAAGAACCGACAGGCGGATTCTTCAGTCGCTCATCGTCCATCACAAAACCTTTGATCAGGTATTCCTGAAGCCGATTAAATATTGAGCAGTAGAAAATATCTGGATTGACTGTATTACAAGGGGTTGGAGAACGTCAGTAGAGGCAAATTGGCGGAAGATCACAGGAGTCAAAATTGCCATATAACCATTTGATTCAAATCGTTTATATTTTTCTAGTATAATTCATTTATACACATCCTTATACATATAATATCTATCGATTAATTTTTACACGTATCTTCACGCACGTTAACTCAGGAAAAAAATTTTTTTTCGAAAGAACTGTTCACACTGTTCACCTTTCTGTTTTCTCCTTTTATTTCAGAGTGATAGGTGGTGAATAATGGGTGAAGGGTGAACATTCGATTCTTCACCTCCGGCATTCTGCCGGTGTGACTCATACCGGTGATTAATCCCCCGTACTGAAATCACACAGGGAGAAAAAAGTTTTTTTTGATTTGATTGTTCACACTGTTCACCTTTCGTTTTTCTCTTTTAATTTCAGTGTGATAACGGGTGAATATACGGTGAAGGGTGAACAGTGGATTGTTCACCTGCGGGGGATATCGGGATAAAAAAAGACCGGCAGATGCCGGTCAGGTGGGTCAGGTTGTTGCAGGGTCGTCACATTTTGGCAGCCAGTCGCCGTAGCTTTCCTCTTTCAGCGTCAGGTTGGTCTGTATCCCCTGTTTGGTATGGCGCTTCTCGTAATTCAGTCCGTATTCCTTCAGCATCACCGGCAGCCCCAGCCCGAACATTTTCAGACTGAGTACATTCCGGTAGCCGTTTGCCTCCATGTAGGCCAGATAGGCGTGATAGAGGTATTTACGGTAATTGCGCGGGATGATACTGGCGTTCCCCATATACATGCCGCTGGTCTGCGGCAGGGTTTCCAGATAGCCGATAAAATCAAACGTCGGGTCGGCATCCCGTTTGATGTTCAGCGCCTCGTCTGAGTTCTGCTGGGACTGAAGCAGTGACCGGGCGAGCATCGGGTCGCTGAACTTCTGCATCAGGTGACGCACGATGACCGCCAGCTCGCGGGTGATTTTGTCCTTAAGCTGCGGGTCGCGCTCCTGCGGGGCTATCTGTTCCGGGAAGTGAATAATCACCCGCCGGCGTGACACGCCGCCGCTGCGGTCGGTGAAGCGCATCGGGTTATTGTTCACGGCCAGAATCACCGCCGGGATATGCGTGGAGTACGCATCCCGGTATTTCGGGTCCACGGACACCGCATCGCCGCCGGTGATGGCCTTGAGTCCGGCACCGTCGCCGCTCCATTTTTCCTGGTCCGGCAGGCGTATCAGTGAGAAGCCAGTTAACGCGGCACGTTCACGCGGGGATTCCAGCGTCTCAATGGTGGCCGACGTGGCGTTATCCTCCCCGGCCAGCAGGGTGGCTATTTCGGCCATGATACTTTTGCCGCTGCCGCCGGGACCGGTCACCTCCAGAAAGAGCTGCCAGTCGTAGCGGTTTGCCAGCACCATAAACAGTGCGGCCAGAATCACGTCGCGTTTTTCCGCACGGCCACCGGCGGCACGGTCAAGCCAGCGCCAGAACGCGGGGGCGTGGGTTTCCAGCGTTTCCCCTTCCACCGGCGGGGTGAAATCCACATCGCACAGGGTACGCATCCAGTGTGACGGACTGTGCGGGTGGAACGTGCCGTTCTGCGTGTCGAGCACGCCGTTACGAAAGCCAATCAGGCGGCGGGAGGGGGCTTCCTGCTGCGGAATAATCAGCTTCAGGGTGTCCACCACGGAGGCCACCTTCCCGGAGGAGAACGGCGCGCGCAGACGCTGAAACAGCCCGGCCACATCCCGGGCAAAGTCCTGTGGCGGCAGCACCTTCCAGACACCATTTTCATAACGGGACAGAAGCTGGCCGTTGGCATCAACCGCGAGCGCCTCGCCGTAATGCTCATAGATACGCATGGCCTTTTCGCTGGTACTCATGGCGGAAAACTCTGCTTCGCTCATGGTGTCGAACGGGCTTTCAGCCGGTGGCCGGATGGCATCATAAATGGCCTTACGGGTGGCCTCCCCGCCGTACTGCGTGAAGGCATCATTCCAGTCACCGAAGACCGGCGGCAGGGCAACAACGCCCTCACACGCATCTGCGGCTGCGGCGGCTTTTTTCTGGCCGTCACCGCTGAGGTCACGGTCAGCAGCAAGGACAATCTGACAGGCCGGATGCTTCTGCCGGGCAAGGCTGGCCAGAGAAAGGAGGTTCACGGAAGAAAGCGCCACCATCACCGTTTCACCGGTCAGGTGATGTACGGTAAGTGCGGTCGCGTATCCCTCCGCTATCCACAGACGTTTTCCGGCCTGATTCTGTCCTTCAAGGATGTGACAGGTGCCCCTGACCTGTCCGCCTTTCAGGGTGCGCTTACGGCCGTCAGCACTGATTAACTGAAGGTTAACCAGTTCGCCGCTGTCGTCATACAGTGGCACCACAAGGTCACCGGCACGCCAGCTCACGCCACCGGCTCTGTGTGTGCCGGTCAGCATCCGGCATTCCCGGCCGGGAAAGCCCTTGCGGGTCAGGTAGGCGTTACCGGTTCCGGGACGGGTTTTCGCCATCAGGGTTTGTGCCAGTGCGGCGGCGTTCTTCCGGGCGACTTCTGTTTCAGCACCGGCGGCGGCCGTCACTGCCTGGTCAGCCGGGGGCAGGCAGCCGGTCACGGCAGCCACCTTTGCGGCCGCGTCGGACGGGGAAACACCAAACACCTTTTCAACCAGTTTCAGGCCGTCACCGGCACCACACTGATTGCAGTACCAGGTGCCACGCCCCTCCCTGTCATCAAAACGGAAGCGGTCACTCCCGCCACAGACCGGACAGGGCTGATGACGGTTCTTCAGCACCTGAATCCCCAGCGCCGGGAGAATACGCGGCCAGTGGCCGAGCGCATGGCTGACGGTGGCGGTTACGTTCATTTTCATGGTGTAGTTCTCCTTCAGTGCAGTACCGGCGCTTTTATGTGACGGGCACAGAGTTCATCCATCACAACCAGCCCGAGAAAGGACAGCGACGGCGCGGCCTTCAGGGGGCCGGATTCCATTAAATCTTCCAGCAGGGCACAGGCTATCTGACGCCCTTTTTCCTCACCGTGCTGGCGCAGATAAAAGCCTTCCAGCTCAGCAGCGATGGCCGCCTCCAGTGATTCAAGGGTGAGATGCGGGTAGCGGTGCTGACGTTCGCACACGGTCAGCCAGGCACAGGCGACAGCGCGACGGTAAAAGGCAGCGCGTAAGACGGGCGGTAAGGGTGTTTTCATTTGCTTTCCTCCCTGTGACAGATGACTGCATTCCGTGCCGGTTGCATTAACTGATAAGGCATATCTGCGTCTCCTGAAGACGTGCGTATCCCTGCGCGAATACGCACATTTAATTTTTCGGGTGTCGTTTTTTAATTACAGATAATTGCGGTAACTGTTATCCGGGGTGATTTCCGGGTCAGGCTCCGTGCGGGGAATTTCCCGCCATTCCCGCGCCACCGGTGCCGCCCGGCTGACCGGAACAGGGTCCTGCGGGTAAATATCCAGATATTTCTCCCGCCATTTCTGTAATTCCGGGTCTCCGGCCATTTCTTTCAGTACCGCATGCCGGTTTACGGGGCTGCGTTTAAACAGGTCAGGACGGTCACAGGTAAATTCCCGCAGAAAACGCCCCAGCGGGATGTCTGTGGTGCGCCCGTCAGCGAGGATACGCACAAGGATACTGAATTTACGGCGGTACGGGTTCCAGACAATGTCCGGGCAGCGGTACGGCATTTCCCACGGAATACCGTCTTCCAGAATGCCGACCACGGCCACATCGGGAAAACCGGCAGAACGGTAAATCTCACCGGGCTGGGGAAAATCAAACATGCGTCCTGTCTCCCCGGTCTTTCTGCTGGGCGAGAAAATCGCGGCACAGGCCTTTGGCTTTCAGCTCATTCAGCACAAAATCAATATCTTCATTCAGGTAGCTGAAAATATGCGGAATGTAGAGCTGATGCAGGCCGGAGAGTTCACGGTGAATCAAATCACCCCCAACAAACCGGGATACGGCGCTGGCGCGGTTGAGCTTATGGTAAGCCTCAATGCTGAGGTGTTCACGGGCGTCATGACGCGCTGAGACGGTCTGAGGGGCTTTTTTATTACGCACGGGACACCTCCATCACCGGCAGACGGGCAGCAAGGGAGAGCACATAGTCACGGACAAGGGAACGGCGGGCGCTGCGTTCATCACCGGCGACGGTGCGAAGCATACAGATACGGGGATGACGGTCTGCGCGACGGACAGCCGCAAACACAAAGACAAATTCAGGGTGTGAGGGGGTAAGGGTTGTAGCCATGATGGCAGCCTCCTGTGAATAGCAAATAACGCTATCGCCGGAGTTTCCACGCTCGATGGCGATAGCCCAGACGGGGGTGGAAATACCGGCTTCACAGGATACCGGCCAGCCCGGAGGCTGCCCCGCCTGAGCTACCATTGACTCTGCGGCATAATGAGCGGACGCGGGCAGGATGCACGGAATGCCATCTGCACGACTGACCACACACCACACCATAATCTGGCGCTCTGTGGCGTTGATTGCGACACAAAAAAAGACGCATGGCGCGTCATATGTCGCCTGTGAATTGCTCGGGTTTCCACGCCCGGCTGCCGATTTTGCGGCAGCGGAAAAACTATATCCGCAAATGCCGGAAAAAGGCAAGCCAGAAAAAGGGCGTTTTTGCAGAGCGGGCATCATCATGCGTCGTACCCCCGTTTGCGTCCGGCAATGCGCCCGGCCATCCATGCAGTGACTTCAGAGTGCAGCCAGGCCACATTTTTACCGCCAAGGCTCACCTGCGGCGGAAATTCCCCCTTACGGATGAGTTCATAGATGGTCGAGCGTGACAGGCCGCACAGGTACATCACTTCCGGCAGACGTAAAAAACGCTCCTGCGTGATGTCCGGCAGCGGCATCAGTGGCGTCACAGGGGCGGGAGACGGGGAAGAAAAAACAGCTTGCATCGGGCTACCTCGTTAATGTCCATACAGCACCGGATAAGTCCGTCCGGCTTCGGGTAGCGCTTTATTTTGTGAATATTTTCAGCAGACGCAACAGGGGGGATTTGTTCAGGCAGCCTTACAATGGCTGTGTGTTTTTTATCCATCCGGACTGGAAGGGTCTCAAAGGGTTCTGAAGGACCTGGAATTTTTTATAGTGAAATACAAATTGTTTTTTCTTATTTATTTCAGTGAATTAATAAAAATAAAAAGTAATAAACAGCACAAAAAGTCCATGAACGGGTGAACAGTGGTGAACAGACGGTGAACAGTCATTACTGCGATTGTTCACCCTTTAACTTACTGTATTACTTATCTTTTTTCTTATGGTGAACAGAGGTGAACAGTAAAATATAAAAAAACAAACAGTAAGCCGGTTTTTCCTGCGACCTTTTCCTGGCTTGCCGGTCTGAGGATGAGTCTCCTGTGTCAGGGCTGGCACATCTGCAATGCGTCGTGTTGTTGTCCGGTGTACGTCACAATTTTCTCAACCTGAAGTGACGAGGAGCCGGAAAATGTCTGACAACACCATCCCTGAATATCTGCAACCCGCACTGGCACAACTGGAAAAGGCCAGAGCCGCCCATCTTGAGAACGCCCGTCTGATGGATGAGACCGTCACGGCCATTGAACGGGCAGAGCAGGAAAAAAATGCGCTGGCGCAGGCCGACGGAAACGACGCTGACGACTGGCGCACGGCCTTTCGTGCAGCCGGTGGTGTCCTGAGCGACGAGCTGAAACAGCGCCACATTGAGCGCGTGGCACGCCGGGAGCTGGTACAGGAATATGACAATCTGGCCGTGGTGCTGAATTTCGAACGTGAACGCCTGAAAGGGGCGTGTGACAGCACGGCCACCGCCTACCGGAAGGCACATCATCACCTTCTGAGTCTGTATGCAGAGCATGAGCTGGAACACGCCCTGAATGAAACCTGTGAGGCGCTTGTCCGGGCAATGCATCTGAGCATCCTGGTACAGGAAAATCCGCTCGCCAACACCACCGGCCATCAGGGCTACGTCGCACCGGAAAAGGCTGTCATGCAGCAGGTGGAATCATCGCTGGAACAGAAAATTAAACAGATGCAAATCAGCCTCACCGGTGAGCCGGTTCTCCGGCTGACCGGACTGTCACCGGCAACACTCCCGCACATGGATTATGAGGTGGCAGGCACACCGGCACAGCGCAAGGTGTGGCAGGACAAAATAGACCAGCAGGGAGCAGAGCTTAAGGCCAGAGGACTGCTGTCATGATTTACTGCCCGTCGTGTGGACATGTTGCTCACACCCGTCGCGCACATTTCATGGACGATGGCACCAAGATAATGATTGCACAGTGCCGGAATATTTATTGCTCTGCGACATTTGAAGCGAGTGAAAGCTTTTTCTCTGACAGTAAAGATTCAGGAATGGAATACATTTCAGGCAAACAGAGATACCGCGATTCACTGACGTCAGCCTCCGGCAGTATGAAACGCCCGAAAAGAATGCTTGTTACCGGATATTGTTGTCGGAGATGTAAAGGCCTTGCACTGTCAAGAACATCGCGGCGTCTGTCTCAGGAAGTCACCGAGCGTTTTTATGTGTGCACGGATCCGGGCTGTGGTCTGGTGTTTAAAACGCTTCAGACCATCAACCGTTTCATTGTCCGCCCGGTCACGCCGGACGAACTGGCAGAACGCCTGCATGAAAAACAGGAACTGCCGCCAGTACGCTTAAAAACACAATCATATTCGCTGCGTCTGGAATGAGGGCTGCCGGTTAACACCGGCCGTCGCCGCACACCGTATTTTTATTCTTCAGCATGATGAGAAAGAGATAACGATGGAAAGCACAGCCTTACAGCAGGCCTTTGACACCTGTCAGAATAACAAAGCAGCATGGCTGCAACGCAAAAATGAGCTGGCAGCGGCCGAACAGGAATATCTGCGGCTTCTGTCAGGAGAAGGCAGAAACGTCAGTCGCCTGGACGAATTACGCAATATTATCGAAGTCAGAAAATGGCAGGTGAATCAGGCCGCCGGTCGTTATATTCGTTCGCATGAAGCCGTTCAGCACATCAGCATCCGCGACCGGCTGAATGATTTTATGCAGCAGCACGGCACAGCACTGGCGGCGGCACTGGCACCGGAGCTGATGGGCTACAGTGAGCTGACGGCCATTGCCCGAAACTGTGCCATACAGCGTGCCACAGATGCCCTGCGTGAAGCCCTTCTGTCCTGGCTTGCGAAGGGTGAAAAAATTAATTATTCCGTACAGGATAGCGACATTTTAACGGCCATCGGATTCAGGCCTGACGCGGCTTCGGTGGATGACAGCCGTGAAAAATTCACTCCTGCGCAGAACATGATTTTTTCGCGTAAAAGTGCGCAACTGGCATCACGTCAGTCTGTGTAAAATTCCCCGAAAATCCGCCCGTTTTTACTGAAAAAAGCCATGCATCGATAAGGTGCATGGCTTTGCATGCGTTTTCCTGCCTCATTTTCTGCAGACCGCGCCATTCCCGGCGCAGCCTGAGCGTGACTGTGCAACTGCATTAAAACCGCCCTGCAAAGCGGGCGGGCGAGGCGGGGAAAGCACCGCCCGCCAGCAGTAAAGTGTTTATTTATAGCGCGTCTCTGTGCTCACAAGGTAAGTACATGCAGTTGGGGTAAAGAGTGATAAAGTGCACTATTTGTTGTCACTTGGCTGTGATGCGATAATGCAATTAACTCCATTGTAATTACTGTTTCTAGTGCAATTTGCTTTAATATTTAATTCATTTAGTTGATTTGTCTTTTGCGGGGCTTTAAAGCACAGTAGAGAAATAAAAATAGTTAACAGAACAGCTAAAACCCCAAAGTAGAAAAGGTTAGCTTTTCCAGTACTATGCATATTTTTCCAGAGCAAAATATCTTTTGGGCTACTTTTTCCTATGGTTTCTGTAAGATTAATTCCTGGGATGTCGGATGCAATTTCTTTTTCGAGTTCTGAACCTTTCTTTACAGCTCCAAGAAGTAATGGGTGATACCAGTAAACGTCAACAAAATAAAATAACAACCAAACAACAGATGCCCCGAAAGCAAGAATGGCAGCAACAGAGTAATGATTGCCAAAGGCTATAAATTCAGCGCCGGAATTAAAGCTTACACCAATTGCACCAATAAATGCAGACAAGATCAAAATTCCGAAGTTTCTAACCTTCATCTCAAGATCATTAAAATGTTTCTGAACGTCAACAACTGTCTTCCAGATATCAATTTTCAACTTGAGATTTTCTAATTTTATAGCGTCATCATGTTTCTTTAATTCTAGATCGTTCATTCTATTTTCCTTTAAATTTGGTAAATTCAAAAAAAGACAAAATATCTGAAAATTGTTTGGCTACATATGTGGGTTTTGCTCCGAAGGCATTTTCTTTAATTTTTCTTTCCCTTTCAACATCAGCATCAGTCCAGTGGGTTACCGCACGGAGTAATTCATATCCCTCCTTGTTCTCTTCAAAATGATTCGTTCCATAGCTTGCAAAAACATCTGATACGTTTGCTTTTTGGGCCATTTCTATATCTTTCATTTCACTGTCACCTATATATACACACTCTTCTGGTGTGGCACCAATTGATTTTATTATGTCCAGAAGAAGTTGTGGGTTTGGTTTAATTTCATCAATAGGTGTATATTCTTGCTTTGTCAGCATTAGATTATATTTATCTTGTTTTTTCTCACCATCAGGGATTTCATGATCTTCAGGAGAGAAAAGGACATCAATCACACCATCTAATCCTAATCTTGTTAAGCGGAAATTGGAGTAATAAGCTTTGGATTCAGTATACGCGACAATATAACACCCTTTACTTTTTAATACACTCAAAGTGTCCATTACTGTTGGGTACAGAGAAAGATATTTCTTTCTCTCACTTCTGAAAGCGTGTATAGCATCATCCATAACTAAATTGATGGAGTTTCTATCACCATATTTTTCTTGTAAAAGAGGTATGCTTTCTAGAATAAAAGAGTATTCGGCAGTACCATATTTTTGATGAATCGGTTTTATCTGTGCAATAAGCTCGTCTTTAGAAAAACCGGAAATCTCAACGACTTTATTTAGCATTGCATTAAAGCTATGATACCAAACGCTAAACCAGTCGAATAGTGTGTTATCTAAATCAGTTATAAGTACTGTCTTCTTCATTTTCAATCCTTACTATATTGTTAATTTACAGTATACAGCATTAACTTCTATTATTCTATGTTTTATCTCTATTAAGGATATAATCACTGTACCACTGCATCATAGAACTTCTCTTTTCTAAATATTGGGCATGATTATAAGTGCCTCGAATACTATTCTTATCAACATGAGCCAATTGTAATTCTATCCATTCGCTGTTAAATCCGTACTCATGCAAAATAGTAGACATTGTATGGCGGAATCCGTGGCCCGTAGCTCTTCCTTTATAGCCAAGTAATTCTATTACTTGGGATACACTTTCTTTAGAAATTGGCTTAGTGTGATTATTACGGCCGATAAAAATATATGGATAGTTTTTGGTGATTAGCTTGAGTTGTTGAAAAATTTCAACTACTTGAGTGGAGAGTGGTACAAGATGTGGTCGGCGCATTTTCATTCGTTCGGCCGGTATTTCCCATACCTTTTTTTGTAAATCAATTTCGTCCCAAGTGGCAAAACGCATTTCCTGTGTCCTGACTCCAGTAAGCATCACAATTTTAGTTGCATTTTTAGTGATTATGCTACCTGTGTAAGCCTCAAGATCTCTGACAAAATGAGGGAGTTCTTCTGCTGATAGAAAAGGATGATGTTTTTGCTTCGGTACAGCTAATGCGATAGCTAAATCAGGTGCTGGATTGTATTCAGCGCGGCCAGTGATGATCGCGTAGCGAAACACCTCTCCGCATCGTTGACGTACTTTTCTGGTTTTCTCCAACGCTCCACGTTTTTCTATGCGTTTAAGAACTTCAAGCAGTTCTAGGGGTTTAATTTCAGCTATTGGCCGTTTACCAATGAAAGGAAAAACATCCTGTTCAAATGTTTTAATAATTTCTTCGCGATAAGCTAAAGTCCAGCGATCTGCTTTTGCTGCATGCCATTCTCTGCTAACGGCCTCAAAAGAGTTTTCAGTTGATAATTTCTGAGCAATTTTCTGAGCCTTACGCTCTGCTACTGGATCAATGCCGTTTGCTACCTGCTTACGAGCCGTATCGCGTTTCTCACGTGCTTCTGCGAGGCTTACTAAATCGTAGCTGCCAAATGACATTAACCGCGCTTTCCCTGCAAACCGGAAACGGAAACGCCAGCCTTTCGAGCCATCGGGATTGATAAGCAATGACAGACCTTGTCCATCGTTTAATGTGTATGGTTTGTCTTGTGGTTTTGCACGTTTGATCTGTATATCGGTTAGGGCCATGTGTATAACTGAAAACTACGTATAAAAAATCTATACACATTACTATACATATTTTTCGCGGATTCAGGGAGATGATCTCGGACTATTACGGACAAGCTGATTATTCATCGCATTGAATATAAATGATTTTATGGAGTGTCTCGGAACTGGCTGGATGAGGTTTGGCGGAAGATCACAGGAGTCGAACCTGCCCGGGACCGCTGGCGGCCCCAACTGGATTTGAAGTCCAGCCGCCTCACCGGAGACGACGATCTTCCGCGCCTCGATTGCTACATGGAGGCGGGGCGCATTATAGCTACTTCCTTGAGTTTCTACATCCCCCAGATCAGTTTTTTCCGCTTAATACATGCAGCGTATTATCACGAAAGCATTATAGTTCATATAAAACCCATACTTTACAATGATATATGAGCGTAATTTACGCTACCACGATCACATAAAACAAGAATCATAAATTAATAACCAGATATCGGAATATTCGCTCTCACAGGGATGGTTTACAAAATGCGTTATCGGTCTCAGCACCCCTATAGCATCAAGGAAAAGCAGATGAAGAGTGAAGTGTTGTCCGTTAAAGAGAAAATTGGTTATGGCATGGGAGACGCCGCCAGCCACATTATTTTCGATAACGTAATGTTATATATGATGTTCTTTTATACCGATATTTTTGGCATTCCTGCCGGATTTGTCGGAACCATGTTTTTGGTCGCTCGTGCACTGGATGCGATTTCCGATCCTTGCATGGGGTTGTTGGCCGATCGAACGCGCTCTCGCTGGGGTAAATTTCGTCCATGGGTACTGTTTGGCGCACTGCCATTCGGGATCGTCTGTGTACTGGCCTATAGCACGCCAGATCTCAGTATGAACGGAAAAATGATTTATGCAGCAATTACTTACACCCTACTTACCTTACTTTATACCATCGTCAATATCCCTTACTGCGCATTGGGTGGTGTAATCACCAATGACCCGACTCAGCGTATCTCGCTGCAATCCTGGCGTTTTGTGCTGGCGACAGCGGGAGGCATGCTCTCTACTGTGCTGATGATGCCACTGGTTAATTTAATTGGTGGTGATAATAAACCACTCGGTTTCCAGGGCGGTATCGCGGTCCTTTCCGTGGTGGCATTTATGATGCTGGCATTTTGTTTCTTCACCACTAAAGAACGCGTTGAAGCACCACCCACAACGACGTCTATGCGGGAAGATTTACGTGATATCTGGCAAAACGACCAGTGGCGTATTGTCGGTTTCCTGACCATTTTCAATATTCTGGCGGTGTGCGTACGCGGCGGGGCGATGATGTATTACGTCACATGGATTTTGGGTACGCCGGAAGTGTTTGTCGCTTTTCTTACCACTTATTGCGTGGGTAACCTGATTGGTTCCGCACTGGCGAAACCGCTGACCGACTGGAAATGTAAAGTCACTATCTTCTGGTGGACGAACGCCCTGCTGGCAGTGATTAGCCTGGCGATGTTCTTTGTTCCTATGCAGGCCAGCATCACCATGTTTGTCTTCATCTTCGTGATTGGTGTGTTGCATCAACTGGTGACACCTATCCAGTGGGTAATGATGTCCGATACCGTCGACTACGGCGAGTGGTGTAATGGTAAACGCCTTACCGGGATCAGTTTTGCTGGCACGTTGTTTGTGCTCAAACTGGGGTTGGCCTTCGGCGGCGCTCTTATCGGCTGGATGCTGGCTTATGGCGGATATGATGCGGCAGAAAAAGCGCAGAACAGCGCCACGATTAGCATCATTATCGCGCTATTCACGATTGTTCCGGCGATCTGTTACTTGCTGAGCGCGATTATCGCTAAACGCTACTACTCACTCACGACGCACAATCTGAAAACCGTTATGGAACAGCTGGCGCAGGGCAAACGCCGTTGCCAGCAACAATTCACCTCTCAAGAAGTGCAGAACTAAGGAACGGCAATGAAAATTAGCGACGGAAACTGGTTGATTCAACCTGGCCTCAATTTGATTCACCCGCTTCAGGTGTTCGAGGTTGAACAGCAGGGTAATGAAATGGTGGTCTATGCTGCCCCCCGTGATGTGCGTGAACGTACCTGGCAGCTTGATACGCCTTTATTTACGCTGCGCTTTTTCTCCCCACAGGAAGGTATTGTCGGTGTACGGATTGAGCATTTTCAGGGGGCGCTGAATAACGGTCCTCATTACCCGCTCAATATTTTGCAGGACGTGAAGGTCACAATCGAAAACACAGAACGTTACGCTGAGTTTAAAAGTGGCAACTTAAGTGCGCGTGTCAGCAAAGGTGAGTTCTGGTCACTGGATTTTCTGCGCAACGGCGAACGTATTACCGGTAGTCAGGTGAAAAATAATGGCTACGTGCAGGACACGAATAATCAACGAAATTATATGTTTGAGCGGCTGGATCTTGGCGTTGGCGAAACAGTTTACGGTCTGGGAGAGCGCTTTACGGCCCTGGTGCGCAATGGCCAGACGGTAGAGACCTGGAACCGGGACGGCGGCACAAGTACTGAACAGGCGTATAAAAATATCCCGTTCTATATGACTAACCGTGGTTATGGTGTACTGGTCAATCATCCCCAATGCGTCTCTTTTGAAGTGGGATCGGAGAAAGTCTCCAAAGTGCAGTTCAGCGTTGAGAGTGAATATCTCGAATACTTTGTTATCGACGGCCCGACGCCGAAAGCGGTACTTGATCGTTATACCCGTTTTACTGGTCGTCCGGCGCTGCCGCCCGCGTGGTCCTTCGGCCTGTGGCTAACCACTTCATTTACCACCAACTACGACGAAGCGACGGTAAACAGCTTTATCGATGGTATGGCGGAACGCAATCTGCCACTGCATGTTTTCCACTTTGACTGTTTCTGGATGAAAGCCTTCCAGTGGTGCGATTTTGAGTGGGACCCGCTGACTTTCCCGGACCCGGAAGGGATGATCCGCCGCCTGAAAGCGAAAGGGCTAAAAATCTGCGTCTGGATTAACCCCTATATCGGGCAAAAATCCCCTGTCTTTAAAGAGTTACAAGAGAAAGGTTATTTACTCAAACGCCCGGACGGTTCGCTGTGGCAGTGGGATAAATGGCAGCCAGGTCTGGCGATTTATGACTTTACCAATCCGGATGCCTGCAAATGGTACGCCGACAAACTGAAAGGTCTGGTCGCGATGGGCGTTGATTGCTTTAAGACCGACTTTGGCGAACGTATACCAACCGATGTTCAGTGGTTTGACGGTTCCGATCCGCAGAAAATGCATAACCATTATGCGTACATCTACAATGAACTGGTGTGGAACGTGCTCAAGGAAACCGTCGGCGAGGAGGAAGCTGTCCTGTTTGCCCGCTCGGCCTCCGTTGGTGCGCAGAAATTCCCGGTACATTGGGGGGGCGACTGTTACGCTAACTACGAATCAATGGCGGAAAGCCTGCGCGGTGGTTTGTCTATTGGCCTTTCAGGTTTTGGTTTCTGGAGCCACGATATCGGCGGTTTTGAGAATACCGCTCCGGCGCACGTTTACAAACGCTGGTGCGCGTTTGGTTTGCTCTCCAGCCATAGCCGTTTACACGGCAGCAAATCTTATCGTGTGCCGTGGGCCTATGATGATGAGTCCTGTGATGTGGTGCGCTTCTTCACGCAACTGAAATGCCGCATGATGCCGTATCTGTATCGTGAGGCTGCTCGTGCGAACGCGCGGGGTACGCCGATGATGCGGGCCATGATGATGGAGTTTCCGGACGATCCGGCTTGTGATTACCTTGACCGTCAATACATGTTAGGCGACAACGTGATGGTTGCGCCTGTGTTCACTGAATCGGGCGATGTGCAGTTCTACTTGCCGGAAGGTCGCTGGACACACCTGTGGCACAACGATGAACTCGATGGTAGTCGCTGGCATAAACAGCAGCACGGCTTCCTGAGTCTGCCCGTTTATGTGCGTGATAACACCCTACTGGCGCTGGGCAACAACGAGCAACGTCCCGATTACGCGTGGCACGAAGGCACGGCATTCCAGCTCTTTAATCTGCAAGACGGGCATGAAGCCATCTGTGAAGTGCCCGCTGCCGATGGTTCCGTTCTTTTCACCCTGAAAGCGGCGCGTACTGGCAACACAATTACTGTGAATGGTGCGGGCGTGGCGAAGAACTGGACGCTGTGCTTGCGCAATGTTGTGAAAGTAAATGGTCTGCAAGGCGGTTCGCAGGCTGAAAGTGAGCAGGGGCTGGTGGTGACGCCTCAAGGGAATGCGCTGACAATTACGTTGTAATCTATTGAAGAATGCCGGATACGAATGGTTTTGTGTCGTATCCGGTAAATAATCTCACATCTGGTAATAAATATTTCTTCCATCGTATTTGCGAGCATGATCACGATTATTCATCGCGAAAATGTGATCTGTGCTGAAAAATATCCCTTAACCGCCTTGCTTTGTTTTATCACTGTCCGGATTACGGACAGATTTTAGTATTGTTGTGAAATTATTCTGCTTTATATTTACCCTCAGAGATGGCAACTGAAGCTCTTCCTCATGGGGCTTCTTAATCTGTGATAAGGGTAAAAAATGCAAATGATTACCTCGCGACAAAACAGATTATTACGATTCCTTCTACCACGAAGGGAATATACGACTATTGTTACGATTGCCGGCTATTTAAATGTTTCGGAAAAAACCATTCAACGTGATTTACGTTTACTTGAGCAATGGCTGGGGCAATGGAGAATAAATGTTGAGAAGCGTGCTGGCGCGGGTGTGATGTTAAGCGCGGAGAATATTGCTGATTTGCTGCATCTTGATCATTTGTTGGTGGCAGAATGTGAAGAGATTGATGGTGTAATGAATAATGCCAGGCGCGTTAAAATAGCGTCGCAGTTATTAAGTGAAACACCGAATGAAACGTCGATCAGTAAATTGTCAGAACGCTACTTTATCAGCGGAGCCTCTATTGTTAATGACCTGAGAGTAATTGAGTCCTGGCTTGCGCCGTTGGGGTTATCGTTGATCCGCAGCCCAAGTGGTACGCATATTGAAGGTAGTGAAGGGCAAGTCCGACAGGCAATGGCATTACTGATTAACGGCATTATTAACCATAATGAGCCGCAAGGTGTCGTGTATTCACGTCTGGATCCCGGAAGCTATAAAGCATTAGTCCATTATTTTGGAGAGGAAGAAGTGTTATTTGTCCAGTCATTGTTACTGGATATGGAAAATGAATTAAGTTGGTCTTTGGGAGAACCTTATTACGTTAACATTTTTACTCACATCCTTATTATGATGTATCGCAACACGCACGGGAATGCGTTATCAAGAGAAGAAGATCAAACCAGGCAATATGATGAAAATATCTTTAATGTTGCCAGTCAGATGATTCATAAGATAGAACAACGAATTGCACATACATTGCCCGATGATGAAGTCTGGTTTATTTATCAATATATCATTTCATCAGGTGTGGCGATTGATGGACAAAAAGATGTTAGCATTATTTCACATATGCAGGCCAGCAATGAAGCGCGTCTGATTACCTGGCGTTTAATTACGGTATTCAGTGACATCGTGGACTGCGATTTTAGTGAAGACAGCGCATTATATGATGGCTTGTTGGTTCATATTAAGCCGCTGATTAACCGTTTAAATTATCGCATTCATATCCGTAATCCATTGCTGGAAGATATTAAAGCAGAATTAGCGGATGTCTGGCGGTTGACGCAATATGTGGTGAATCAGGTATTTAAAACTTGGGGTGAGAATGCAGTGAGCGAGGATGAAGTGGGTTACCTGACCGTTCATTTTCAGGCTGCGATGGAGCGGCAAATTGCCCGTAAACGTGTATTACTGGTCTGTTCAACCGGAATCGGAACTTCGCATCTACTGAAAAGCCGTATTCTACGAGCATTTCCTGAATGGACGATTGTTGATGTTATTTCAGCAGCGAATTTATCACAGGTTTTGCCTGACAATATCGAACTGATTATTTCGACCATTAATTTGCCTACAGTCACTATGCCGGTCGCTTATGTTACCGCTTTTTTTAATGATGCCGATATTAAGCGGGTCACTGAAATGGTGATTACGGAAAAATTACATCATGCGACGTCTCGGGTCGTTGAAATTTAATGTCAGAATTTTATGAGGTATGACGAATGGACATAACAAAAATCCTGAATACGAATCGCGTTATTTTAGATATGCAAGCGACGAATAAAGCGGAGGCGATTGAAGAATTAACTAATCTTCTCAAAAAAGATGGTGCGATCGATTGTCGGGAAACCTTTATTAAAGATGTCTGGCAGCGCGAAGCGGAAGGCTCGACTGGTTTTGAAAATCATATTGCGATCCCGCATGGTAAATCTTCCGCTGTGATTAATACTACGCTGGCAATTGGCCGTACCCGGCAGGATATTCCCTGGGAAACGCTGGATGGCAGTAGCGTGCGCTGTATTATTTTATTTGCGGTACGTCTTGAAGATCAAAATACCACCCATATCCGTTTACTTTCTCAGGTCGCGGGCGCGCTGGCGGATGATGACATCATAGAACAATTGTTAGTTGAGACGAGTCCGCAAAAAATCATTGATCTCTTTAGTCAGTATGCACAATCCGATGTCTGCTAAATAACAGGGAGTATGTCATGAATATTGTCTGTGTTGCCGCCTGTACGGCGGGTATTGCTCATACCTATATTGCTCGTGAAAAGTTAATCAAAGGAGCAAAAGCTCTGGGCCATACCATTAAAGTTGAAACCCAGAGAACCATTGGTACAGAAAATGAATTACAGGCGGCAGATATCTCTGCTGCTGACGTCGTGATTCTTGCTGTAGATGTGAAAATAAAAGGAGAAGAACGCTTCACCAATAAACGTATTGTGCGAGTAAAGACAGAGATCGTCATTAAATCGCCCGTTCAATTTCTTGAAAAGGTCGAAAAATCACTGGGAAACAAATGATCCTTATACTGGAGGGATCTTAATATGAAAGACAATAAAATTCCGGTTTCACAGGAAATTAAAAAACATTTATTAACCGGCATCTCGTGGATGATACCCCTTATTGTGGCCGCCGGGATATGTATTGCGTTGGGGCAAGTTCTTGGCGGTACAGATGTTGGTGAAAAAACAGGAACAATCCCGTGGATGCTTAATCAGATTGGCGGCTGGGGAATGGGGCTGATTGTGCCGCTGATTAGCGCGGCAATTGCCTATTCTATTGCCGATCGTCCCGGATTTGCCCCGGGCCTGATTGTCGGCTTTCTCTGCGGGCAAATCCATACCGGATTTATTGGCGGTATGTTGGGTGGTTTCCTGGTGGGCTACACCATTTTGCTACTTAAACGCTATATCCGCCTGCCGCAGTCGATGCAAGGACTCATGCCAATCATGGTGTTGCCGGTATTAAGCACCATTATCGGTGGGCTGTTAATGATGACGCTGATTGGTAAACCCATCGCCTGGTTACAAGAAGCACTGATTCATTTGCTCGAGTCGATGCAGGGCGGATCGCGCTTCCTGATGGGGGCCATACTTGGCGCGATGGCAACCTTCGATTTCGGTGGTCCGGTAAATAAAACAATGTCGTTGTTTTCCGATGGCTTGCTGGTCAGCGGCGTCTATGGGCCAGAAGCCGTGAAATTTGTCGGCTCAATCATCCCTCCGTTTGGCATCACACTTTCGTTCTTACTGACACGCCATAAATACACCCGTGCGGAGCGCGAGGCGCTGAAAGCCGCGTTTCCGATGGGGATCTGCATGATCACTGAAGGAGTCATTCCGATCGCCGCGCGTGACTTGCTGCGAGTGGTGGGATCTTGTGTGGTGGCTTCTGCGGTAGCTGGCGGCTTGATCATGGTGTGGGGCGTGGAGAGTCCGGTTCCGCATGGCGGCCTGTTTGTTGTGCCTTTGTTCACCCATCCTCTGCTGTTTTGCCTGGCGCTGGGTATAGGCACGGTGATTTGTGGCGTGATGCTTTCACTCTGGAAGAAACCGGTAACGGAACGTGACGAAGAGTTTGACGAACTGAGCGATTAAAAGCTGAAAGATGAAGAGATCACTTTCACCCTCGAATAACCGGAGGCCCTATGTTTGCCGATATGAAAAGTATGGTGATGAAAGCCTGGCATGAACATTACGCCTTGCTGGCGATCAACTGTATGAATCTGGAAAGTGCTCACGCAGCTATCCGCGTGGCGGAGAAGAATCGCGCTCCGATCATTCTCAATCTCTATCAGGGGCATCTGGCGCATTTTCCTGCACCCGTCGCGGCGGCAGTGGTTAAAACGCTCGCGGAATCTGCCTCAGTACCGGTCGCTCTGGCGCTTGATCATGGCAAAAATCCGGACTGTATTCGTCAGGCGTTTCGTGCTGGTTTCAGCGGATTAATGATTGATGCTTCTGCTTTTCCCCTGGAGGAAAACGTGCGCCAGACCAGGGCGGTGGTGGAACTCGCCGCCAGCGCGCAGCTCTGCGTGGAAGGCGAACTGGGCCATCTGGCAGATGCGCCGCGTTACGACCAGGCCACCAATGCCGACCTGATGACGCAACCCACTGATGTGGAATCGTTTATCGCGCAGACAGGCATTGATCTACTGGCCGTCTCGGTAGGCACGGCGCACGGCATGTACGCGCCTGGTGTTGTACCTGCTATTGATTTTCAGCGTCTGGCGGAGATTTTCCACTGCTCGAGCGTGCCTCTGGCATTACATGGCGGTAGCGGTACGCCGTTCGATCAGCTCCAGCTCTGTACGACGCTGGGGGTAGCAAAAATCAACGTGGGGGCGGCCATTTTTGAACGGGGGAAATCCGCGCTCCTGCATACCCTCTGTCACGATATATCCATTGAACTGGTGGACGCGCTGAAAGCTATGGAACTGGCCTTCGAAGAAGCGATTACACCGTATTTACAGGCGAGCGGCTCTATCGGCAAAGCCTGATTCATTTTCTGTCATGGCCTTTATGCCAGTGCAATAACGCACCGGCAGGGCGGACTACACGCTGAAACTGGAGATTTAACATGTTAGTTTCGATGAAAGAATTACTGCAACCTACCCGCCAGCACGGCTTTGCCATTGGCGCATTTAATGTGGCGGATAACTGTTTCCTTCGCGCTGTCGTGGATGAAGCAGAAGCCACTAATACCCCGGCGATTATTGCCATCCATCCCAGCGAACATGATTTTGTGGGCGATGCCTTTTTCGCTCACATTCGCGAAATTACCCAGCGTAGTCCGGTCCCGTTTGTACTGCACCTCGATCATGGTGCCTCTGTAGAGCATGTTTTGCGTGCGATTCGCTGCGGATTTACCTCAGTAATGATCGACGGTTCGCTGCTGCCGTATGAAGAAAACGTGGCGCTGACCGCAGAAGTGGTTCGCCTCGCTCACGCGGTTGGAGTATCGGTTGAGGGTGAACTGGGGACCATCGGACAAACAGGAACGTCAGTGGAAGGTGGAGTTTCACAAGTGACCTACACAGATCCGGCGCAAGCCGCCGATTTTATTGCTCGTACAGGGGCCGACACACTGGCGGTAGCGATTGGTACGGCACACGGCATCTATCCGAAAGGGATGCAGCCGAAGCTGCAAATGGACATTTTGCGCGACATTGCCGGGCGCATTGATATTCCATTGGTGTTGCACGGTGGTTCGGCAAACCCGGACGCGGAGATTGCTGAATCAGTTACGCTCGGCGTCGGCAAAATCAATATCTCCAGCGATATGAAATACGCCTATTTCCAGAAAGTGCGTGAAATTCTCGCTAAAGAGAGCTGGTGGGACCCGAACGTCATCTATCCGGATGCGATTAACGCGGCGCGGGAAGTCATTCGCCACAAAATGAAACTGTTCGGTTCGCTCGGTAAAGCATCACTGTACTAAGCCAGAAGGGCGGGGTGACCCGCCTTTTACGCAACAAGGAACGAGATATGCACTATCTGGGGTTGGATATTGGTGGGACCAAAATCGCCGCCGTCGTCATGGATGCGCATGGCTGGGAGATTCGCCGTTACCGCTGCCCGACGCAAAAGTCGACATATCAACAATTTGTCTCATGCGTTGTGGCGCTTATCGAGCAGATTAGGCGGGACGTTCAACGACCGATGCTGACAGGGATCGCCTTACCCGGCAGTATCTCGCCACTCACTGGCCTGATTAAAAATGCGAATATTCAGGTGATTAACGGGCATGCGTTACAGGCTGATTTGCAGCAATTGCTTGGGCAACCGGTGGTGATAGCCAATGATGGTAACTGTTTCGCGCTATCAGAAGCTTGCGACGGTGCCGGGCAAGATTATGACGTGGTATTTGGTATTACGCTTGGCACGGGCTGCGGCGGTGGCATTGCCATCAAGCAACGACCGTTTATAGGGGCCTGGGGAAATGCTGCCGAATGCGGTCATATCACGTTGCCAGGCTATACGGAGCAGGAAGATGGTCCATCAGTCAGTTGCTATTGCGGCAAACACAACTGCGTGGAGTCGTTTGTTTCCGGCAGCGGTTTTAGTGAACGCTATCAACAGATGACTGGTAACTTGCTCACTCCTGCGGCGATTGTCACCCTGGCACAACGTGGTGATGCTTGTGCCATGCAGCAGGTGGCACGTTTTCGCCAACAGCTTGCCCGCACGCTGGCAACCATCGTTAACGTTGTTGACCCTGGCGTGATTGTGATCGGCGGCGGGCTTTCGAATGTGGAACTGCTTATTACCGATCTGAACGCAGAAGTTGCTCCACTGGTTTTCACCGATCAATTCACCACTCCCATTGTAAAAGCACAGCACGGCGACAGTAGCGGAATGCGTGGCGCTGCCTGGCTTGCTATGCGCAACGGAGAAGCCAATGAAACGCTCACAAATTAATTATGTTATTGATAAAGCACATGCCATTGCGCAGACCTTCCGCGTTTGTTTGCCAGAGTTCGCCTATTTTACGGTGGATGACTGGCTGCAGCGGGAACGGGATAACTGGCAAGAAGTAGTCGACTTACAGCTCGGTTGGGATATCACCGATTTTGGTCGTGGTGATTTCAACCAAACGGGACTAACACTGCTAACGATGCGCAACGGCGCGCTGGGGTCGGCGGCATATCCAAAACCGTATGCTGAGAAAATGTTGCAGATCCAACAAGATCAGCAGACTCCCTGGCATTTTCACACCCACAAAATGGAAGATATCCTCAATCGGGGCGGTGGAGACTTATGCATGCAGTTGGCCTGGGCCAACGAAGCCAATCTCTGTGATGATCAACGAGTCATTACCGTGAATGTTGATGGTCAGCGGCGTACCATGAAACCTGGTGAAACGCTGGTGTTAAAGCCGGGGCAGGGCATTTGCCTGCCGCCGCGTCTGTATCATCGCTTCTGGGCGGAAAAAGCGTTTGTTCTCGGCTGGGAAATTTCGATGGTAAATGATGACCAACACGATAATTATTTTCTTGAGCCGGGAGGACGTTTTCCGGCGATAGAAGAAGATGAACCGGTGAAATGGTTATTGTGCAGTGAGTATGGAATTTTGCGCTAATAACGGGGAACGCTAGCGCTGATATCCGCTAGCGTCCTTATTTTTACTGCACCGGCTCCGTCGACGTAACTTCACCACTGGAAACTACGCCCGCATTCATGGTCTGGGTCACTTGCTGTTTCTCGGCGTTCACGGCATGCAATTGCCCGTTAACCGTGGGTTTCAGCGGGACATTGACCTGAATATCGCCACTGGCGGTAAGCTGAATATTGCCGTCGCCAGTCAACGGTAGTTCAGGCCATCCCCACTGTTGCAAAATATTCACCGGCACACCGCGTCCATTCAGGCTGATATGGGTCTGACGTTGTGGCGTTTGTGAAACACTGGCGGTGGCTTCCAGAATGCCTTTTTCAGTAAATGCACTCAGTTCGCTGATATTCACCGTGCTGCTGTTGGCAGTTAGCGCCAGCGACGGACGACGGACATCAACACGATTAAACGTTGCGGCGGCGGCATTCAGATTCGCCGAGCCACTCCAGACGCCCCATTTATGATCGGTAACCAGCGTCAGATTGGCACCGTAACCATCGAGCGCGGTGAGCTGCCACGGGAAGTCAGGGTCGATATCAATGATCAGATTGCGGCTGGCGCTAAATCTCTTCAGTTGCAGGCTGTTTAACCAACCGGGTGTCGTTTCCATCCACAACTGTTGCCAGTTTTTTGGCAAGGTATATTCCAGTCCGGCAATTGCCGCATCATCAAGGATCAACATTTTCCCGTCACGCAACCAGTTCCCTGACGTTCTGACCATGCCCCCTTCCCAGCGGCTGGTGAACTGGCGCAGTGCTACGCCCTGCGGGGAAAATTCCGCGTTTATAATCGGGTCAAATAAATGCAGCGAACCATAAATGAACTCGCTGGCGTTCATCGACAGTTTGCCTTCCTGTGTCTGCCAGTCATCTTTACTGAAGGTCATGTTGCGCAAGCTGAGATCGAGGTCGGTCACCGCCCAGTCCGGACCTTGCAGACGAGCGTCAATGACTTCCAGGCGACCAATCTGCAACGACGGGACAGAGCGTAATGGCGCAAAGAAGTCGGTTAGCGATTTTTCGCTTTGTAGACGGATATCCGCCAGCCGCAGATTTTCCACTTGCCAGCTGCCGTCGGCGTTACGCTGCGCGTTTCCGGTTAATGTCCCGCGGGCGATGTCGGCACCTAGGTTAGTCAGCGTAACGCGATCGTTATCAATACTGCCTTCAATGAGTACATTGGTGGCAGGAACATCATTGAGCGAAAGCGATCCGGCACTAAACTGAATCTGCGCCTTCGTACCCAGCACTTTACCGGCTTCTGGTGACCACGGAACCACGCCACCATTTACCCGCTGCGCGCTCAGTTTCCATTCGCTATTCGGGCTATTAAACGCCATATCACGCAGTTGCAGACGATCGGCTTTGAACGGTAGCGGCGCGGTCTGGTCGGTGAGATTCAGCGTCCCGTTTTCCAGTAGGATGGTATCGACATGGCGTGGTTCGGTCAGTTGGCGACTGCTTAGCGCAATGTCGACACTTTTTGCCACCAGGGTCGCGGGCTGACCATCACGACCAAACGTGACGTTCTCCAGCACGATATGAGATGGCGCGGAAAAACGGTGATCCATCGCCCCGAAGGCCAGATGATAGTCGCTATTCTCGGAAACCCATGCGCTGATATGTTCTGCTCCCCAGCGGGTTTGCAGAAGGAAATAGAGGCCAGCGATCGCCACTAACAGAGCGATGAGAATGTAGAGAAGCAGCTTCCCAATAAATTTCATGGTCTTCCATCCCGTGAAATGCACATAAGGGAGTTATGCACGATTTACGCGCAATCCTCAAGGCGGGAATGGTGAAAGAGGTGAGACTGCGGCGGTAATTATCTTACCGCCGTCAGTGAATTACTGTTTTTCTGGTGGGAAAATCAGATTCAGCACGATGGCAGTAATACCGCCCGCGGCGATCCCGGAGGAGAGCAGGTTTTTCAGCCATTCAGGGGCAAACTGCAAAATCAGCGGCTGCTGAGACACGCCCAGACCGACCGCCAGCGACAGCGCGATAATCAGAATCGCCCGACGGTTCAGCGGCTCACGAGAAACGATACGCACACCGGAGGCGGCGATGGTGCCAAACATTACAAGCGTTGCGCCGCCCAGAACCGGTTCTGGAATGTGTTGTACAAAACCGCTCACTGCCGGGAACAGACCCAGCACGATCAACATCAGCGCGACGACAAAACCGACATAGCGGCTGGCAACACCGGTCAACTGGATCACACCGTTGTTCTGCCCGAAGCAGGAGTTCGGGAAAGTGTTAAACACCGCCGAGACAAACGAGTTCAGACCGTTTGCCAGCACGCCGCCTTTCAGACGTTTCATGTATAGCGGACCGGACACTGGCTGTTCGGAAACGTCAGAGGTCGCCGTGATATCGCCAATGGTTTCCAGCGAAGTGATCATAAAGACCAGCATCAGCGGTAGCAGCAGACTCCATTCAATGCCAAGACCGTAATAGAGCGGCGTTGGCACCATAATCAGTTCTTGCGTCATCGGTTCGTTGCTTTCTGGCAACATGCCCATAAACCACGCCAGCGCATATCCGGCCGCCATCGCAATCACCAGTGAGGCCACGCGCAAATATGGGTTACGTTGACGGTTAAGCAGGATAATTAAGGCCAAGACCACGCCTGCCAGCAACAGATTTTTCGGTGCGCCGAAGGTGTTATCGCTCATGGCTGCGTAACCGCCGCCAATGGATGTTAGCCCAACCTGAATTAGCGACAGGCCGATAATCATCACCACAACGCCAGAAACCAGCGGCGTAATAATGCGGCGCGCCAGATGCAGAACACGGGAGATCACCATCTCGGTGCAACTTGCCAGCATCAGCGTGCCGAACAAAGCCGCCATCATGGTAGGAACATCAGCACCACCAGTCTTAAGCGCTGTACCGCCCATAATCAGCGGGGCAACAAAGTTGAAGCTGGTGCCCTGAATAGACAACAGCCCGGAGCCAACCGGACCCCAGGCCTTAATTTGAATAATCGACGCCACACCGGAGGCAAACAGCGACATACTAATAATGTGTTGCGTGTCTTGTGCCGGTAAACCCAGCGCCTGGCAGATTAATAGCGCTGGCGTGATCACCGCAACGAACATCGCCAGCAGATGCTGGCAGGCGGCAAACAGAGTTTGAGGAAGCGGCGGACGATCTTCAAGACGGTAAATCAGTTCGCTGTTTTGAGTCTGCGCAACCGGTTGCGCATTTTCTGACTCGAGGGTGGAAACAGACATCGAAAACAATCCCGTGGTAGCAAAGCGGGCATTTTAGCTGACCGAAAGAGAAAAGCAAACGTTTGCCACGGCCTCTGCTAAATATTTAAATGAGATAAATGCACTTTTTTATATAACTTTTGGTATTTTTCTGCTTAAAATCCATGCCATTTGTTCATTAACAGCTGAGAATTTGACCCAGGAAAGCATGACTCGATACCCGTCATATTTCATGAAGGTGCCACTGCGCGATGAAGTATGACGAGTATGAAAGAGTGATGCGGATACAAAGGAGTAACTATGTTTCATCTCGATACTTTAGCAACGCTTGTTGCCGCAACGCTGACGTTGCTGCTCGGGCGTAAGTTGGTCCATTCCGTCTCCTTTTTGAAGAAATACACCATACCGGAACCTGTTGCGGGTGGTTTGTTGGTGGCGCTGGCGCTACTGGTACTGAAAAAAAGCATGGGCTGGGAAGTCAACTTTGATATGTCCCTGCGCGATCCGTTAATGCTGGCTTTCTTCGCCACCATTGGTTTGAACGCCAACCTTGCCAGTCTGCGTGCCGGTGGGCGCGTGGTTGGCATCTTCTTGATTGTGGTTGTTGGTCTGTTGGTTATGCAAAATGCCATTGGCATTGGTATGGCTAGCCTGTTAGGGCTTGATCCGCTGATGGGGCTGTTGGCCGGTTCTATTACGCTTTCCGGCGGTCACGGTACGGGTGCTGCCTGGAGTAAATTGTTCATTGAACGTTATGGCTTCACCAATGCGACGGAAGTGGCGATGGCCTGTGCAACGTTCGGTTTGGTGCTGGGCGGCTTGATTGGCGGTCCGGTAGCGCGCTATCTGGTGAAACACTCCACCACGCCGAACGGTATTCCGGATGACCAAGAAGTCCCGACAGCGTTCGAAAAGCCGGATGTGGGCCGCATGATCACCTCGCTGGTGCTGATTGAAACTATCGCGCTGATTGCTATCTGCCTGACGGTGGGGAAAATTGTTGCGCAACTTTTGGCTGGCACTGCTTTTGAACTGCCGACCTTCGTCTGTGTACTGTTTGTTGGCGTGATTCTGAGCAACGGTCTGTCAATGATGGGCTTTTATCGCGTCTTTGAGCGTGCGGTATCCGTTCTGGGTAACGTAAGTCTGTCGTTGTTCCTGGCGATGGCGCTGATGGGACTGAAACTGTGGGAGCTGGCTTCGCTGGCGCTGCCGATGCTGGCGATTCTGGTGGTACAGACCATCTTCATGGCGTTGTATGCCATTTTCGTCACCTGGCGCATGATGGGCAAAAACTACGATGCGGCGGTGCTGGCGGCGGGTCACTGTGGTTTTGGTCTTGGCGCGACACCAACGGCAATCGCCAACATGCAGGCAATCACTGAACGTTTTGGCCCGTCGCACATGGCGTTCCTGGTCGTGCCGATGGTTGGTGCGTTCTTTATCGATATTGTCAATGCGCTGGTGATTAAGCTGTATTTGATGTTGCCGATTTTTGCGGGTTAATTGATGAAGCGGCGGTATAAGTGCCGCCGCAACAAAGGCAAATGTCTGATATGCTTCGCTTATCAAGTCTGCGTATTGATTCACAATTTATTGAATTTGTAGTTTTTTTGTAGGACGGATAAGGCGTTCACGCCGCATCCGGCAGGAAGGTAGGGTAACCTGAAATGGCGGTTTCTCACCGCCGCCTTTTACGCATTTGAGTAACGTTCCGTTTCTGGCATCCAGCGTTCTATCAGGGCTTTTGCCTGCTGTGGGTAACGTTCGTGAATATGGCGTGCCAGGCGCTGAACTTCCGGGATCATCGCCTGATCGCGCAGCAAATCCGCCACTTTAAATTCAGCATTACCCGTCTGACGCGTGCCTAACAATTCGCCAGGGCCGCGAATCTCCAGATCTTTTTGTGCAATCACAAAACCGTCGTTACTGTCGCGTAGCACTTGCAGGCGGATTTGCGCGGTTTTGGAGAGCGGCGTTTTGTAGAGCAGCACACAGTGAGAAGCCACCGCGCCACGACCTACACGCCCACGTAGCTGGTGCAACTGCGCCAGACCCAGACGCTCCGGGTTTTCGATAATCATCAGGCTGGCGTTAGGCACATCAACGCCGACTTCAATAACGGTCGTGGCAACCAGCAGGTGTAACTCGCCTTGTTTAAATGATGCCATGACGGCCTGCTTCTCGGCTGGTTTCATCCGTCCGTGTACCAGACCAACATTCAACTCTGGTAGCGCCAGTTTCAACTCTTCCCACGTGGCCTCCGCTGCCTGCGCTTCCAGTAACTCTGACTCTTCAATCAACGTACAAACCCAGTACGCCTGACGACCTTCAGTCATACAGGCGTGGCGCACGCGGTCGATAATGTCGTTGCGGCGGGTATCCGGGATAGCCACCGTCGTCACAGGCGTACGACCTGGCGGTAACTCATCAATGACCGAGGTATCGAGATCGGCATACGCAGTCATCGCCAACGTGCGGGGGATCGGCGTGGCGGTCATGATCAACTGATGCGGATGGAAGCCCTGCTGCTGGCCTTTCTCCCATAACGCCAGACGCTGATGCACGCCAAAACGATGCTGTTCGTCGATGATCACCAGCGCCAGGCCGTTAAACTGCACCTGTTCCTGGAAGATGGCGTGTGTACCGACAATCATCTGCACCTGACCGCTGGCGATGGCTTCCTGCTGTGCCAGTCGTGCTTTACCTTTCTGTTTACCGGCGAGCCAGCCCACTTCGATACCGAGCGGAGCAAACCAGTTACGGAAGTTATTGGCGTGCTGCTCGGCGAGTAATTCGGTTGGTGCCATCAATGCCACCTGTTTGCCGTGCGCAATCGCACGCAACGCGGCGAGGGCGGCGACCAGCGTTTTACCGGAACCTACATCGCCCTGCACCAGGCGCATCATCGGCACATCCAGCGCCATATCGCGCTCGATCTCCGCCACCACGCGTGCCTGTGCGCCCGTTGGCTTGAACGGTAAGGCTGCGAGGAGTTTATTTTTCAGCGCGTCATTGGCGCTCAGCGGCTGGGCATGAAAACGCTGTGCTCCGGCACGTAAGGCTAACATGCTGAGGTTGTGCGCCAGCAACTCTTCCAGAATCAGCCGGCGTTGTGCCGGATGCTGCCCGGTTTCGAGATCGCTAAGCTGTAGCGTCGGCGGCGGGCGGTGCAAAGTGCGCAACGCTTCCGGTAGCGTCATCATTCCTTGTGACAGTTCCGGCGGCAGGAGTTCTTCAATGGCGCAGGTGTCGAGCAGATCCAGCGCCTGGTCGGTTAATTTACGCAGCGTGGCCTGCTTTACGCCTTCCGTAGTTGGGTAAACCGGCGTTAGCGTTTCCTGCAACTCTGGCATACTGAGATCGCCCTGCACGCGGTATTCCGGGTGGATCATCTCCGCACCATATTTACCGCGCTTTGCTTCGCCATAGGCCAGCACGCGGCGGCCAGTCGCCAGGCTATTTTTCATTGCCGCGTTGAAGTTGAAAAAGCGCATGGTGAGAATGCCGGAACCGTCGCTGATCTGGCAGGTCATCATCCGCCGACCGCCGAAGGAGATATTGCAATTCAGTACTTCGCCTCCCACCGTGGCATAAACGCCCGGCAGTAGTTCACCGATGGGGTAGAGATGGGTGCGATCTTCGTAGCGCAGAGGAAGGTGTAAGAGTAAATCCTGCACGGTATGCAGGTTGATTTTCGCCAGCTTATTACTTTGCGCCGCGCCAACGCCCGTTAGCGAACTGAGCGGAACAGCATCTAACAGGCGACCTTTCATGGCGCTTACCCTGCTGCCTGCATAGTGGCCCACCAGTCGGCATCAGCTTCAATTTCGCCTTGCTGATTAACGTGGGGGTAGGGCAGGCCTTTGCGTTTTGCGACTTTCGCCAGCACCGGATAGCCGCCTTCAAACAGCAGGCGTTGTTGCTCCGCTTCCGGCAACATGCTGTTTTCCCGCAGATACATGCCTGCGTTTTGCCGCTGGCGCTGGGCTTCGTAAAGAATAAGGGCTGAGGCAACGGAAACATTCAGCGACTGCACCATGCCGATCATCGGAATGATGATGTCCTGATCCGCCAGGGCTAACGCTTCCTGCGTGATACCCGTTTTCTCCTGACCCATCAAAATACAGGTCGGGCGGGTGTAATCAATTTCGCGGAAATCGACAGCGTTATCAGAAAGATGTGTAGCCAGGATCTGCATTCCCTGGCCTTTCAGATGGGCAACGGCATCGCCAATGGTGCGGTGCGTTTTCACCTGTACCCAACTGTTGCTGCCAGCCGCAGCCGAAGCCATGGTGCGCATCCGGCTGCCAGGCCAGACGGCATGAACTTCATGTACGCCAACGGCATCTGCGGTACGAATAATCGCAGAAACGTTATGGGGTTTGTGGACCTGCTCCATGCAGACGGTCAGATCAGGCTGCCGCCTGGCGAGCATTTCGCAGATGCGTGCATAACGTGTTGGGTTCATAAAACATTAATTTCGGTTTCGGGTGACTTTAATCACGTCTGGCATCACGCGGATTTTGCGCATGATATTCGCCAGATGCACACGGTCACGGGCGGTCAGACGAATAAAGGCGCTGTAGACGCGACCATCCTTTTCTTCTGTATTCAAACTTTGAATATTCGAGGTCGTGGTGTTAATTGCCGCCGTCAGGTTTGCCAGCGCGCCCTGATGATTGAACATCTCCACCTTGATTTCGGTGATGAACTCCTGTGCCGTCTCTTTATCCCATTCCACAGCCATAAATTTCTCTGGCTCTTTCTGGTAGCCACGGATGTTACGGCAGGATTCATGGTGGATCACCAGACCTTTACCGGGGCTGACGTGGGCGATAATCGGGTCGCCAGGAATAGGGCGGCAGCATTTCGCAAAGGTGATCAACACGCCATCAGCACCTTTAATTGGCAGATGTCCGTGACTTTGGGTTGCCGGTGGAATGGAACCGTCTCCCTGCTGCAGATTTTTCGCGACCACCACGCTCATTGCGTTACCAAGGCCGATTTCAGCCAGCAGATCGTCAAGCGTTGCCAGCTTCATGCGGTCCAGCTCACGCTGAATATTTTCCGGCGGGATTTCATTGAGCTTACGGCTGCCACCCAACGCATGATTGAGCAGACGACGGCCCAGGCTTACAGAATCATCACGCTTGAGGTTTTTCAGCAACTGACGAATTTTGGCGCGCGCTTTCGAGCTGACGACAAAGTTCAGCCATGCGGCATTCGGGCGAGCGCCCGGTGCGGTAATGATTTCAACGGTTTGGCCGCTGGAGAGCGGCTGCGACAGCGGGTAAGGCTGACGGTCGACGCGAGCGCCCACGCAGGCATGACCGATATCGGTATGCACCGCATAAGCGAAGTCGACGGGCGTTGCACCGGCAGGCAGCTCTACAATGCGCCCTTCCGGTGTGAAAACGTAAATCTCATCCGGGAAGAGATCGGATTTAACGCTCTCGATAAATTCAAATGAGCTACCGGCACTCTGTTGCAGCTCCAGCAGGCTTTGCATCCAGCGCTGGGCGCGAATTTGTGCGGTAGTACTGGTTTCGCCGTGCTCTTTATAAGCCCAGTGCGCGGCAACACCCATCTCTGCCATCTGATCCATATCTTCGGTACGGATCTGGACCTCAACCGGCACGCCGTGCGGGCCAATCATCGAGGTGTGCAAAGACTGATAGCCGTTCGCTTTTGGAATGGCGATGTAGTCTTTCACGCGACCCGGACGCGGCTTGTACAGGCTATGCATTTGCCCGAGCACGCGATAACAGGTGTCGGAATCATTGACGATCACGCGGAAGGCGTAGATGTCCATGATCGAGTGAAAACGCTGCTCTTTGAGCACCATTTTGCAGTAGATCGAATAAAGATGCTTCTCGCGACCACTGACGCGGCACGGTATTCCCGCTTCCTGCAAACGCCCTTCGATTTCCGAGAGGATTTTTTGGATCATCTCTTTACGGTTGCCGCGTGCGGCTTTCACCACTTCTTTGATTACGCGGTAACGGTTGGGATACAGCGCCTCAAAACCCAGCTCTTCGAGTTCGGTTTTAATGTGGTGGATACCTAAACGGTGTGCCAGCGGGCTGTAAATTTCGAGGGTTTCACGGGCGATGCGGCGACGTTTGTCCGGGCGAAGTGAGCCCAGCGTGCGCATGTTGTGGGTACGGTCGGCAAGTTTGATGAGAATGACGCGGATATCCTGCACCATCGCCATAATCATCTTGCGAAAGTTTTCGGCCTGCGCCTCTTTCTTATCGCGGAACTTGAGTTTATCAAGTTTCGACACCCCCTCTACCAGCTCGGCGACGCTTTTACCAAAAAGCTGTTCCATGTCCTGGTAGGTGGCGGGTGTATCTTCAATCACGTCATGCAGCAGCGCCGCCATTAGCGTTTCATAGTCGAGTTTCATCTCGGCCAGAATGCAGGCAACCGCTACCGGGTGCGTGATATAGGGTTCACCGCTTGAACGTGTTTGCCCCTCGTGAGCATCACGTGCAACGAGATACGCCTGCCGCAGACGCTTGATTTGGTCTTCCGGCAGGTAGGTTTGAATCAGTTGATTCAGGCTTTCAAACAGATACAAGGGCGACCCGCTTTGTGATTAACGACGACCTTCAGCAATAGCGGTAACGGCTTGTAATTCAGCGGCTTCCTGCTCTTGCTGTTCCTGGCGTTCGCGAACGTCGAGGATCTGGTTGTTGATCAGACCTTCTTCGATTTCGCGCAGCGCGATTACGGTGGTTTTATCGTTTTCTTCCGGTACCAGCGGATCCTTTCCGCCTACCTGCATCTGACGAGCGCGACGCGCGGCGACCAGTACCAGGTCAAAACGGTTACCAATTTTCTCTACAGCGTCCTGAACAGTTACGCGTGCCATACTTAAAAAGCTCCACAGGTGAAGAAATGACTGGGCATGATACTGAAATCAGGTTCAGTCTGCCAACAATTTGCTGATTAAAGCGTCATGACGCTGCTTTTGGCGGCTCATGCGCAGACGTTCGGCGCGAATAATGGTCTTCAAATCGGTCAACGCGGTATCGAAGTCATCATTCACAATCAGGTAATCATATTCGGCGTAATGGCTCATTTCTGCAACAGCTTGCGCCATACGCTTTGCAATGACCTCTTCGCTGTCCTGACCGCGACCGCGTAGACGGCGGTCCAGTTCAATTTTGGACGGCGGTAAAATAAAGATACTCCGCGCGTGCGGCATCTTCTGGCGAATTTGCTGCGCGCCCTGCCAGTCGATATCGAGAAAAACATCGACACCGGTCGCCAGTACTTGCTCAATGGCCTCACGCGAAGTGCCATAGTAATTACCAAAAACTTCTGCGTGTTCCAGGAACGCATCTCTGCTAATCATTTCTTTAAATTCATCATGATTAACAAAGAAATAATGTTCACCGTGGACTTCACCAGGACGCGGTTGGCGTGTGGTGTGTGAAACAGAAACCTGGGTGTCATACAACGGTTGGGTTTTTAATAAAGCCTGAATCAGGCTGGATTTACCCGCGCCACTGGGGGCAGAAACAATATAAAGCGTGCCTTGAGCCATGAGTATCTTTCGTATGTGATTAGCGAAATAAAGCCTACATACGAGCTTATTATACACGGCGCGGCCATGTGACGTAGCCCTTGCTCACACTTTTTGCGCAAAGTTGTTGCGTTTTGCGTAGCTGCTTCCGCATTTGCCTGTGATTCACTGCAATAAAGACGATTCTCAGGAAGCGTCCTCGCAGACTCCGTTTTTGCCACTCGGCTTTGCTTTCATCACGTTGTATATCTGCCTGACTATCTACAGCGGAGGTGATGATGAAAGTATGGATGGCGATATTAATAAGTATCTTGTGCTGGCAATCATCGGCGTGGGCGGTCTGTCCGGCCTGGTCGCCAGCCAGAGCACAGGAAGAAATTTCCCGCCTGCAACAGCAAATAAAACAGTGGGACGATGACTACTGGAAGGAAGGGGAAAGTGAGATTGAAGACGGTGTTTACGATCAGTTAAGCGCCCGTCTCACGCAGTGGCAACGCTGTTTTGGGAACGAGTCCCGCGACGCGATGATGCCACCTTTGGCAGGCACAGTTATGCATCCAGTTGCGCATACAGGCGTGCGTAAATTAGCGGATAAAAATGCACTACGTCTTTGGATGCGTGAACACAACGATCTTTGGGTGCAACCGAAAGTCGATGGCGTTGCGGTAACCCTGGTTTATCGGGACGGGAAACTGAACAAAGCAATCAGTCGCGGCAATGGCCTGAAAGGGGAGGACTGGACGCAGAAAGTTAGCTTAATTCCCTCTGTGCCGCAAACCGTTAGCGGGCCTTTAGTCAATAGTACACTTCAGGGGGAAATATTTCTCAAGCGCGAGGGGCATATCCAACAACAAATGGGGGGAATAAATGCCCGCTCAAAAGTTGCTGGTCTCCTGATGCGCCAGGGGAATAGCGACACGCTGAATTCACTGGGCGTTTTTGTCTGGGCATGGCCGGATGGAACGCAGTTAATGACCGATCGTTTACAGCAGCTGACTACCGCAGGTTTTACTCTAACGCAGACGTATACCCGTGCGGTTAACAATGCTGATGAGGTTGAGCGCATACGCAATGAGTGGTGGAAAGCGAAATTACCCTTCGTCACCGATGGCGTGGTTGTACGAGCGGCTAAGGAACCCGAATCTCGCCATTGGCTGCCGGGCCAGGCAGAGTGGCTGGTGGCCTGGAAATATCAACCTGTAGCTCAGGTTGCCGAAGTGAAGGCGATTCAGTTTGCGGTGGGCAAGAGCGGTAAAATCTCGGTGGTTGCGTCACTTGTGCCTGTCATGTTGGATGATAAAAAAGTTCAGCGGGTGAATGTTGGTTCCGTCAGACGCTGGCAGGAGTGGGATATTGCGCCTGGTGATCAGATCCTCGTCAGCCTTGCCGGGCAGGGTATTCCTCGCATTGATAATGTGGTCTGGCGCGGTACAGAACGCACAAAACCGACACCACCAGAAAACCGCTTTAACTCGTTGACCTGCTACTTTGCTTCTGATGTTTGTCGGGAACAGTTCATTTCACGCTTAGTCTGGCTGGGGTCAAAACAGGTTCTGGGGCTGGATGGCATTGGTGAGGCTGGCTGGCGCGCGCTGCATCAGACTCATCGCTTTGAGCATATCTTTTCCTGGCTTTTATTAACGCCAGAGCAATTACAGAACACGCCGGGGATCGCGAAAAGTAAAAGCACACAGTTATGGCATCAGTTTAATCTGGCTCGTAAGCAGCCTTTTACTCGCTGGGTGATGGCAATGGGAATACCACTAACCCGGGCGGCGCTTAACGCCAGTGATGAACGGTCCTGGTCGCAACTTTTATTTAGCACAGAACAGTTCTGGCAGCAGTTGCCGGGGACTGGATCGGGGCGCGCCAGACAGGTTATTGAATGGAAGGAAAATGCGCAAATCAAGAAGCTGGGCAGTTGGCTGGCTGCCCAGCAGATCACAGGTTTTGAACCTTAGTGACCTTCGTGGCTGTAGTAAAAGACCGGTAATCCCAGCTTAAGACGTAGCGCCAGTAAACGGGCAAAAAAGCCGAATACCAGGGTGGAGATAATCACCACATCATGGTTAGAAACATAGTGTTGCAGCGCGATGTACAGCACGGCGGAGGCAAATGAGACACCGGCATACAACTCTTTCTGGAATACCAGTGGGATGCGTTTACAGAACATATCGCGCAAAACGCCGCCAAATACGCCGGTCGTCACAGCTGCGACAACGGCAATGATCGGGCCGTGTCCCATATCCAGTGCAACCTGTGCGCCAATGATAGAAAAAACTACCAGTCCGAGCGCATCGAGCACCAGAAACACTTTGCGCAGGTAAGGCATTACAGGAGCAACAATAGTGGTGAGTACTGCGGCGGTAGCGACGATAATCACATATTCCGGGTGTTTGACCCAGCCGAGCGGATAGTGGCCCAGCAGAATATCGCGCACTGACCCTCCGCCAATTGCCGTGGCGGTCGCAATAATAATTACGCCAAATGTATCCATGCGCCGTCGTCCGGCCGCCAGCGCCCCCGTCATGGCTTCGGCAGTAATGCCAACCAAATACAAAATGTGTAACAGCATGGTTCTCTCCCTAAAAATCTGTCTGGCAGGGTAGCGATTTGTGCGCATTGTCACGATTGAGATTTTTTAAGGTGAGAGGGAATTGATAACTTGTAGTTATGTGAAATTGTTATTTTCTGTAGCGTAGATGCATTCTTCTGACTTCTTGTCTGAGAAAATGCATAAGAAAAAATAGGTTAAAATTGAGGGGTGGAAAAGAAAGGTGCAATGTTTAGCCATTGTGTTCACCGCACCTGGACTTTGGCTTACGCATCGGGTATCTCAATCAACAAAAAGAGTTTTTAGTTTCTGCTATTTCTTCTCTGTAATTTTTACACTGTTTTCCAACTGCTTGATGCTGACCTGCGGGGTCGGCAACTCCTCAGGCATGGTTCCGCCAAGTTCCTGAATGGTTTGCCTCACCTTGCTACCCACGTCAAAGTGTGTGGTATTAGCTTGCTGTTTTGAATTCACGCCATCCCGCTTGAGTTTTTCTTCTGTTTGGGTAGCTCGAAAGAGATTAGCCGCCAGTTCTGTTGAACCCATATGATCCAGGATCTTCTGACTCTTTTTCAGCCCCTTCCGCTGATGGATGGCTTTCTGATCTAATCCACCATACAGTCCCCGGTAACCATGATTCTGAAATATGGCGAAATCGATAGCTGTCGCTACCCCAGCTTGCTGCGCTGCCTCAACTAATTGTTTGTTATGTTCTTTCAACTCATTTCTCAGAAAAAGACGCTTTTCGTCTTCACGAAGTTGCCTGAAAGCTTCATCGTCAGCCAGCTCCTGCCGTCGGGTCTGGATAGCAAAATAAGTTTGCCCTGCCGCAATAACCGGTTTCGCAGGGTCGCCGTTTTGTACTACCAGGTAACAGGCATAGCGGGAGAGTACGATGTCTTTTAATGCTCTTTTGGCATTTGAGCCAATTTTGACCATATCGAGGATCTCCTCGAAATGGTCATCAATTGTGTGACCACTATTCAGACAAGCTTCTTTGGCGCGCGTTAATACAGGTATAAAGTGACGATACTCTGAATAACCCAGTAGTTTTCCAAGTTGTCTTGCTGACCATTGTTCTGCTCCGTTTGCATTAATCAGCTTTATCTCTTCAAAAGGTTGATGATGTTCGTTCATTGCCCACTCCATGTGATATCGATTGCAAAGAAAGTAAATCTGCAGCTGTATTTATATACAGTTGTGAGTATCTCACGTTCTCAGTGTGCTGGGCAAAAAAACATCGCAAAATCTGGAGCAGGCACGCAAAACAGAATTGAAGTTGCGGGGAAGAAAAATGCCGCTCTGTTTGAGTGGGCGGCATTTGTGAAGGCTGAAAAGTAAGAATTGGCGTTACGAGTTATTCAATGTTCTGAATCTGCTCGCGCATCTGCTCAATCAACACTTTCAGCTCAATCGCGGAGTTTGTCACTTCGGCATTGATAGACTTCGAAGCAAGAGTGTTCGACTCGCGGTTAAACTCCTGCATCATAAAGTCCAGACGACGACCAACGGCTTCTTTTTTCTTCAGAATGTTGTAGGTCTCTTTAACATGCGCTTCGAGGCGGTCCAACTCTTCGGCAACGTCAATTCGTTGTGCCAGCAGAACCAACTCCTGCTCCAGACGGTTGTTCTCCAACTGAACCTGAGCATCTTCCAGCTTAGCGACCAGACGCTCACGCTGCCATTGCAGGATTTCCGGCATATGGGCGCGGACTTTGATCACTTCGGCGGTAACGCCTTCCAGACGCTGCTCGATCAATGCTTTCAGCGCCTGACCTTCGGTTTCGCGCGCGACGATAAAGTCATCCAGCGTACCATCCAGCGCCGCGAGAATTTCAGCAGCAATCGCGTCGAGATCCTGCTCCTGGGCTGCCATCACGCCTGGCCAACGGAGAATATCAACCGGGTTGATTTCCCCTTCGTCACTCTGCATTTTTACCCAGTTCGCGGCAGTTACCAGCTGTTTAGCCAGTTTTTCGTTGAGGATCAGCTCACCTTGTGCGCTGACATCTGGCTCATAGCGCAGGGTACATTCCACTTTACCACGCGTCAGGCGAGAACGAATACGCTCGCGAACGACAGGTTCAAGGCTACGGAACTGCTCCGGCAGACGAAAGTAAGTTTCCAGATAACGCTGGTTTACCGAGCGCATTTCCCAGGTTGCGCTCCCCCATTCACCCTTGATTTCACGCCGGGCGTAGGCGGTCATACTGCGGATCATAGACGTTCCTGTTTATAAAAGGAGAGGTGGAAGGATTATAGCCATCGATGCCTTGTCAGGATAGGAATAACCGCCGGAAGTCCGTATAATGCGCAGCCACATTTGTTTCAAGCCGGAGATTTCAATATGCGTCCAGCAGGCCGTAGCAATAATCAGGTGCGTCCCGTTACCTTGACTCGTAACTATACAAAACATGCAGAAGGCTCGGTGCTGGTCGAATTTGGCGATACCAAAGTATTATGTACCGCCTCTATTGAAGAAGGCGTGCCCCGCTTCTTGAAAGGCCAGGGCCAGGGCTGGATCACCGCAGAATACGGTATGCTGCCGCGCTCTACTCATACCCGTAATGCCCGTGAAGCGGCGAAGGGTAAGCAGGGCGGCCGCACGATGGAAATCCAGCGTCTGATCGCTCGTGCATTGCGCGCCGCAGTAGATTTGAAAGCCCTCGGTGAGTTTACTATTACGCTGGACTGCGACGTACTTCAGGCCGATGGCGGCACCCGCACTGCTTCTATCACCGGTGCTTGTGTTGCACTAGCCGATGCCCTGAATAAACTGGTTGAAAATGGCAAGCTGAAAACCAACCCGATGAAAGGGATGGTAGCCGCGGTTTCTGTCGGGATTGTGAACGGCGAAGCGGTTTGCGATCTGGAATACGTTGAAGACTCTGCCGCTGAAACGGACATGAACGTGGTGATGACCGAAGACGGGCGCATCATTGAAGTTCAGGGAACGGCAGAAGGCGAGCCGTTTACCCATGAAGAGCTACTCACCTTGTTGGCGCTGGCCCGAGGGGGAATCGAATCCATTGTAGCGACGCAGAAGGCGGCGCTGGCAAACTGATTTTTAAGGCGACTGATGAGTCGCCTTTTTTTTGTCTGTAGAAAAGTAAGATGAGGAGCGAAGGCATGAAACCATATCAGCGCCAGTTTATTGAATTTGCGCTTGGCAAGCAGGTGTTAAAGTTTGGCGAGTTTACGCTGAAGTCCGGGCGCAAAAGCCCCTATTTCTTCAACGCCGGGCTGTTTAATACCGGGCGCGATCTGGCACTGTTAGGCCGTTTTTACGCTGAAGCGTTAGTGGATTCCGGCATTGAGTTCGATCTGCTGTTTGGCCCTGCTTACAAAGGGATCCCAATTGCCACTACTACCGCTGTGGCGCTGGCGGAGCATCATGACCTGGACCTGCCGTACTGCTTTAACCGCAAAGAAGCAAAAGATCACGGTGAAGGCGGCAATCTGGTCGGTAGCGCATTACAAGGACGCGTAATGCTGGTGGATGATGTGATCACCGCCGGAACGGCGATTCGCGAGTCGATGGAAATTATTCAGGCCAATGGCGCGACGCTTGCTGGCGTATTGATTTCGCTCGATCGTCAGGAGCGTGGTCGCGGCGAGATTTCGGCAATTCAGGAAGTTGAACGTGATTACAACTGCAAAGTGATCTCTATCATCACCCTGAAAGACCTGATTGCTTACCTCGAAGAGAAGCCAGAAATGGCGGAACATCTGGCGGCGGTTAAGGCCTACCGCGAAGAGTTTGGCGTTTAAAAATATGCGCTGCGCAGGTTTTTACTGTGCGCAGCGTGATGCGGTTTAAGATATCGTGTTAATCTGCTTTCGCCAGCAGTGGCAATAGCGTTTCCGGCCTTTTGTGCCGGGAGGGTCGGCGAGTCGCCGACTTAACGCCAGTAGTTTGTCCAGATACCCAAAGTCGCTCCATTGTACTTAAGTACGCTTCGCGTACGTCGCGCTGACGCGCTCAGTACAGTTACGCGCCTTCGGGATAGTTTGAGGGTATTGCCGCTGTTGGTGCCTCTTTTGGTCGCCGTGATGTGGAGAGTGGAATGGATGCTACCCGGATAACCCTTCTGGCGCTTGATTTGTTCGGCTCGCCGGGCTGGAGCGCCGATAAAGAAATACAGCGGCTGTATGCGCTCAGTAATCATGCCGCACGCCATTACCGACGCATTATTCTTTCTAAACGTCACGGCGGTCAGCGGGTGGTGTTAGCCCCTGATTACTTGCTCAAAACCGTACAGCGCAACATTCTTAAGAACGTCCTTTCACAATTCCCTCTTTCCCCTTTTGCTACCGCCTACCGACAGGGTCGCCCAATCGTCAGCAACGCGCAGCCTCACTGCCAACAGCCGCAGATCCTTAAACTCGATATCGAAAACTTTTTCGATAGCATTAGCTGGTTACAGGTCTGGCGTGTGTTTAGCCAGACCCAGTTGCCACGCAATGTGGTAACCATGCTGACCTGGCTTTGTTGCTATAACGACGCGTTACCGCAGGGGGCGCCAACTTCGCCTGCCATTTCCAATCTTGTGATGCGCCGTTTTGATGAGTGCATAGGGGAATGGTGTCAGGCTCGGGGAATTACCTACACCCGCTACTGCGATGACATGACCTTTTCTGGTCACTTCAATGCCCGCCAGGTTAAAAATAAAGTATGCGGATTGTTAGCGGAGCTGGGCCTGAGCCTCAATCAACGCAAAAGTTGCCTGATAGCTGCCTGTAAGCGCCAGCAGGTAACCGGGATTGTTGTTAATCACAAGCCACAGCTTGCCCGTGAAGCGCGCCGGGCGCTGCGTCAGGAAGTACACTTGTGCCAAAAATATGGCGTTATTTCGCATCTTAGTCATCGTGGTGAACTTGATCCTTCTGGCGATCTCCACGCACAGGCAACGGCGTATCTTTATGCTTTGCAGGGAAGAATAAACTGGTTATTGCAAATCAATCCTGAGGATGAGGCCTTTAAACAGGCGAGGGTGAGTGTAAAGCGAATGCTGGTGGCATGGTAAGAAAAGCGTCAGGCAGACGTTTCTGCCTGAACGTTTGGGAGAATTACTGCAACTGCGCAGCAATTAGCGGCCAGCGGGCGTCAAAGTCATCCGTCGGGCGGTATTTAAACTCGCTGCGGACAAAGCGTGACAGCATACCTTCACAGAAGGCCAGGATCTGGCTTGCCAGCAGGGTTTCGTCGGTGGTGTAACCTTCACCCTCACGCATTCTCTTTTCACGCAATACCTGACGCAACTGCGCTTCAATACGCTCGAATAGCTGGTTGATGCGCCCTTGCAGGCGATCCTGTTCAAACATTAGTGCATGACCAGTGAGGATGCGGGTCAGGCCAGGATTACGCTCACCAAAACCGAGAAGCAGCAACACAATCAGACGCAGGCGCGCTGTGGTGTCTTTCTCATCTTTCAGAATCAGATTGATGCGAGTAATCAGGCTATCTTCGATAAACTCAATCAGGCTATCGAACATGCGGGTCTTACTGGGGAAGTGGCGATACAGTGCCGCTTCGGAAACGCCGACAGAGGCGGCCAGTTTTGCCGTCGTGATACGTTGGCTTCCATCGCTGGATTCCAGCATCAGCGCCAGAGACTGAAGTATTTCCTCGCGACGGTTCCTTTTCGCAGTTTGTTTTTCTGCCATGTTACAAAATACCCCTGAAAATAAGCACTTGCCAGGCGGCACCCACGCTATGACCGCAAACGAAATGTTTGCGGCTATGTTATGACGTTATTCGGATGCGTATGTGTTACTGACGACCAGAGTGACCAAAGCCGCCTTCACCGCGGTCGGTGGCGTCGAAATCTTCCACCAGATTAAATTCAGCCTGTACTACCGGAACAAAAATCATCTGGGCGATGCGTTCGCCAGGTTGAATGGTGAAGCTGTCCTGACCACGGTTCCACACGGAAATCATCAACTGGCCCTGATAGTCAGAATCGATCAATCCTACCAGGTTACCAAGCACGATACCGTGCTTATGTCCCAATCCGGAGCGCGGCAGCATCATTGCCGCCAGTGAAGGATCGGCAATATGAATCGCCAGCCCGGTCGGAACCAGCGTAGTGTCACCCGGAGCCAGTTCTACGGCGTCGTCGAGACAGGCACGCAGGTCAAGTCCGGCAGAGCCAGAGGTGGCATAAGTCGGGAGCGGAAATTCCTTCCCAACGCGCGGGTCCAGAATCTTAACGTCGATTTTTTTCATCATAACGGGTCACGATCTCGTCGAGTAATAATTGGCCAAGGAGCTCTTTGCGCTCAAGCGGTAAGACTTTATCTCCGTCCTGCCAGAAAAGGTGTAATGCGTTGTTGTCGCTGTTAAATCCTTGAGTTGGCTGGGAAACATCGTTCGCGCAGATCAGATCAAGGTTTTTACGGATACGTTTTTGCCGGGCGTATTCTTCCACATTATTTGTTTCGGCGGCAAATCCAACGACGTAGGGTCGATGGTCTTTTAGTGCGGCAACGCCTGCGACGATATCGGGGTTTTTAACCATTTTTATTGTTAATTCATCACCCTGCGTGGCCTGCTTTTTGATTTTCTCTGGGGCCACGGTAGCTGCGCGATAATCCGCCACGGCGGCGCAACCGATAAAAATATTTTGCTGCTGTATAGAAGCATTCACGGCCGCTTCCATTTCCAGCGCAGTCATCACATCAACACGTTTAACAAACGGTGGCGTCGGTAGTGAAACCGGACCTGATACCAGCGTGACGTTCGCGCCACGACGGGCAGCGGCGGCGGCGATAGCAAAACCCATCTTGCCTGAGCTGTGATTAGAGATATAACGCACCGGATCGAGCGGTTCACGCGTCGGGCCGGCGGTAATCATAATGTTCAGATGTTTCAGGTCGTTGACGGGCGAAAAATGCGCTACCGCCATATCAACAATGGTTAACGGATCGAGCATTCGCCCAGGGCCGATATCACCACAAGCCTGACTGCCACTGTCTGGCCCCCAGATGAGCAAACCACGGGAAGCAAGCACCTCTAAATTATGCTGCGTGGCAGCGGCACGGTACATCTGCTGGTTCATGGCGGGGAGCACGGCTACAGGCGCAGGTGTAGCCAGGCAAATTGTTGATACCAGGTCATTCGCCATTCCGGCAGCAACACGGGCAATCAAATCTGCCGTGGCAGGGGCGAGAATCACTAAATCAGCCCATTTACCCAGCTCAATATGGCCCATAGCGGCTTCGGCTGCCGGGTCAAGCAGACTGTCGGAAACGGGATACCCCGAAACTGCCTGCAAGCTAAGTGGGGTGATAAAGGCTTTTGCCGCTTCGGTCATGGCTACGCGGACGTCGGCCCCGCGCTCGCGCAAACGACGCACCAGTTCAGGGGTTTTATAGGCAGCAATGCCGCCGCTAACGCCGAGAACGATTTTTTTACCGGCCAGGCTCATGATGATTTTTCCTGTTGGGTGACACCAGAAGTTGGCGATTTTATCACAATACTTTTGTTGTCGTGCCTTCACCTGAAAATCACTTTGCGAGGCGCTTTCCAGGATTGAAAACTGACCGTCGATTTAACGGAACGGCTATGACAGGATGCGAGCACCACAAAGGAGGTGAAGGTGAAAAACAATGCACAGCTGTTGATGCCGCGCGAAAAAATGCTGAAGTTTGGCATTGGTGCGTTAACGGATGTTGAGCTGCTGGCGCTATTTCTGCGTACCGGAACGCGCGGTAAAGATGTATTAACCCTGGCAAAAGAGATGCTGGAGAATTTCGGCTCTCTTTATGGCTTGTTAACCTCTGAATATGAACAATTTAGCGGTGTTCATGGAATTGGTGTGGCGAAGTTCGCTCAGTTAAAGGGGATTGCTGAACTGGCGCGGCGTTACTACAACGTACGGATGCGCGAAGAAAGCCCGTTGCTCAGCCCGGAGATGACGAGGGAGTTTTTACAAAGCCAACTTACGGGAGAGGAACGAGAGATCTTTATGGTGATCTTTCTCGATTCCCAACACCGGGTCCTTACCCACAGCCGGCTCTTTTCCGGCACGTTAAATCATGTGGAAGTCCATCCACGAGAAATAATTCGTGAAGCGATAAAAATAAATGCCTCGGCGCTGATCCTTGCACATAATCACCCTTCGGGTTGTGCTGAACCCAGTAAAGCGGATAAACTCATCACCGAACGGATAATAAAAAGTTGTCAGTTCATGGATTTACGCGTGCTCGACCATATCGTGATTGGGCGTGGAGAGTATGTTTCTTTTGCCGAACGCGGCTGGATTTAACCCGCTATGCGCGATCCTTCGGGATCTTTGTCTGTTCGGGACTTGAGCACATCGCTGAGTCAGCGTATACTACGCCACCTTTGAGAATCTCGGGTTTGGCATTTGGGCCTGGCAATCGAGAGTTCACATAGAACTGCGATGACCGGGCTGTAAAGCCTGACGAGGCGCCAATACCCCATACGAAGCTCGAGCTAATTTGATTTTTGGAGAATAGACATGTCCCGAGTCTGCCAAGTTACTGGCAAGCGTCCGGTGACCGGTAACAACCGTTCCCACGCACTGAACGCGACTAAACGCCGTTTCCTGCCGAACCTGCACTCTCACCGTTTCTGGGTTGAGAGCGAGAAGCGTTTTGTCACCCTGCGCGTATCTGCTAAAGGTATGCGTGTAATCGATAAAAAAGGCATCGATACAGTTCTGGCTGAACTGCGTGCCCGTGGCGAAAAGTACTAAGTACTTAGAGGAAATAAATCATGGCTAAAGGTATTCGTGAGAAAATCAAGCTGGTTTCTTCTGCTGGTACTGGTCACTTCTATACCACTACGAAGAACAAACGTACTAAGCCGGAAAAACTGGAACTGAAAAAATTCGATCCAGTTGTTCGCCAGCACGTGATCTACAAAGAAGCGAAAATCAAATAATTCTCGCTTTGATGTAACGAAAAACCTCGCTCCGGCGGGGTTTTTTGTTATCTGCTTGCCCCCATATTGACTGCATCTGTTCATTCCCGGAGATGCTATGCCTGAATTACCCGAAGTTGAAACCAGCCGACGCGGCATCGAACCGCATCTCGTTGGTGCAACCATTCTTCATGCGGTGGTGCGCAACGGTCGCTTGCGCTGGCCGGTTTCAGAAGAGATCTACCGTTTAAGCGACCAACCAGTGCTTAGCGTGCAGCGCCGGGCTAAATATCTGCTGTTGGAGCTGCCTGAGGGCTGGATTATCATTCATTTGGGGATGTCTGGCAGCCTGCGCATCCTTTCAGAAGAACTTCCTCCCGAAAAGCATGACCATGTTGATTTGGTGATGAGCAACGGCAAAGTACTGCGCTATACCGATCCGCGCCGTTTTGGTGCCTGGCTGTGGACCAAAGAGCTGGAAGGGCATAATGTGCTGGCCCACCTTGGACCGGAGCCGCTTAGCGACGATTTCAACGGTGAGTACCTGCATCAGAAGTGCGCGAAGAAAAAAACGGCGATTAAACCGTGGCTGATGGATAACAAGCTGGTGGTAGGCGTAGGGAATATCTATGCCAGCGAATCTCTGTTTGCGGCGGGGATCCATCCGGATCGGCTGGCGTCATCACTGTCGCTGGCAGAGTGTGAATTGTTAGCTCGGGTGATTAAAGCGGTGTTGCTGCGTTCGATTGAGCAGGGTGGTACAACGCTGAAAGATTTTCTGCAAAGTGATGGTAAACCGGGCTATTTCGCTCAGGAATTGCAGGTTTACGGGCGAAAAGGCGAGCCGTGTCGAGTGTGCGGTACGCCTATTGTGGCGACGAAACATGCGCAGCGGGCAACGTTTTATTGTCGGCAGTGCCAGAAGTAATTGATGCGCGCCGGATGGCATACCATCCGGCATAAACGCTACGCTAATTTTGCCATCAATGCCTGATGGACATTCTCTGGCAGGAAATGGGTGACATCGCCCTGATGGCGCGCCACCTCTTTCACCAACGATGAAGAGATAAACGACCACTCTTTCGAAGGCATCAGAAACACACTTTCCAGTTCCGGCATTAAGTGGCGATTCATATGCGCCAGCTGCATTTCATATTCAAAATCCGCCACCGCACGCAGGCCACGAATCAACACCGTAGCGTGTTGATTACGGGCGAAGTTAGCCATCAAATCACTAAATCCGACCACTTCCACGTTTCCCAGATGCGCAGTTGCGTGCTGTGCCAGCGCCACACGCTCTTCCAGAGTAAACATCGGTTTTTTACTGGGGCTGGCGGCAATCGCCAGAATAACGTGATCGAACATTTGCGTGGCACGCGTCACGATATCGATATGACCATTGGTAATGGGATCGAAAGTACCCGGATAAATCGCCCGTTTTTGCATAACAACCTCAATGCGTTTTCGGTGGCAGGTAAGGTTCCAGCAGTTGAAGCAGACGCTGTAGCGCGCCCTGGTTTTGATACAGCACTTCAACGGCATGACGGCCATAGAAACTACGGTAATCGGCGTCGGTGAGTAAAGAGGAAACCTCTTTTGCAAGCGTAGTGGCATCGGTGACGGTAATCAGCCCGCTTGCCTGCTCCAGCCGCGCGCAAATGTCTTTAAAGTTAAAAGTATGCGGTCCCATCAATACCGGAATAGCGTGTGCGGCAGCTTCCAGCGGGTTATGCCCACCACGTTCAACCAGTGAACCGCCAACAAAGGCGAGATCGGCAATGCCGTACAGTAACATCAGCTCGCCCATCGTATCGCCAACCACAACCTGCGTGCTGGTGGAGGGGACTTCCCCTGAAGAGCGTGTGATATAGCTTAGCCCAGCCTGGCGGACAAGGTTAATCGCATCCGGGAAGCGTTCCGGGTGACGTGGTACCAGGATGAGCAATAAGTTCGGGAATTGCTGTAACAATGCCTGATGTGCGGCAATGACCACACTCTCTTCGCCTTCGTGAGTGCTGGTGGCAATCCATACCGGGCGATGAGGTGCCCACTGGCGGCGCAGCGTTACTGCTTTGGCAGCCAACTGCGGCGTGACAGAGATATCGAATTTCAGGCTACCAGTGATGGTCACCTGATTATTTTTTGCACCCAGCGCCACAAAACGTGCACCATCTTCTTCATTTTGGGCGGCAATCAGCGTAATTCGACGTAGCAAGCGACGGACGAATTTGCCCAGTTTGGCGTAACCTGCGGCCGAGCGGGCAGAGAGTCGCGCGTTAGCGATCACCAGCGGAATTTTACGTTTATGTAGCGCCGCAATCAGGTTAGGCCATAGTTCGGTTTCCATAATCAACACCAGTTTAGGGTCGACTTTATTCAGGAAACGATTAAGCGCATCGGGCAGGTCGTACGGCAGATAAACGTGCTGAACATCCTTACCGAACGCAGATTGTACGCGTTCCGAACCGGTTGGCGTCATGGTGGTGACGGTAATCGGTAAATCAGGATAACGATGACGCAGCGCGCGCACCAATGGGATCGCCGCCAGCGTTTCACCAACGGAGACGGAGTGCAGCATAATGCCGCCTGGTTTTAGCGGATGGCGGTAAAAACCGTAACGTTCACCCCAGCGTTTTCGATAGGCCGGAGCCTTACGTCCGCGCACCCAGAGCCGTATCCAGATCAGCGGCTGAATAAGGTAGAGAAGGGCGGTGTAAAGCAATTCGAGCATAGTAAATAGCTGACTTATGGATGTGCTGGGGATTCTATGTATTTAGCTGTGGCTTTACCATTACTTTTCCCGTTTTTGACTTAAATAGCAATTTACCCGCCAATTCTTGCTGAACATCTATACTTTTTTTGTATTTTTATGCGATTCATTGATTTCCGCAGTACGTGCAGTAAGGAATCGCGGAGCAACAGTGAAAGAATATTGTTGCTAATGATTTTATTTGATTGATTTCTTTATTGAAAAACAACGATGTGCTTAAAAATCATTCGGATCGGATTGCCGCGAAAGAAGTGATACACTAGCGCGTCAATATCAGTACGGTATCAGTATTCAGGTAGCTGTTGAGCCTGGGGCGGTAGCGTGCTTTTTCTGCTTCACCTTAATCGGATAATCTCAACAAAAAGAGTTACTTGTGGATAAGCCATTTCGAAGAATTTTGCTCATTAAGATGCGTTTTCATGGGGATATGTTATTAACTACTCCCGTCATTAGTTCGCTGAAAAAAAATTACCCTGACGCAAAAATCGATGTGCTGCTTTATCAGGATACCATCCCGATTCTGTCTGAAAATCCAGAGATTAACGCGCTCTACGGCATAAAAAATAAAAAAGCAAAAGCCTCAGAAAAAATTGCCAACTTTTTTCATCTCATCAAGGTATTACGTGCCAATAAGTATGACCTTATCGTCAATCTTACCGATCAATGGATGGTTGCTATACTGGTTCGCTTATTAAATGCCCGTGTGAAAATTTCCCAGGATTATCATCATCGGCAGTCTGCTTTTTGGCGTAAAAGCTTCACCCATCTGGTGCCGTTGCAGGGTGGAAATGTGGTGGAAAGTAACTTATCCGTGCTGACGCCACTGGGTCTCGAATCGTTGGTGAAGCAGACAACCATGAGTTACCCGCCTGCAAGCTGGAAACGAATGCGTCGCGAACTTGATCACGCAGGTGTTGGACAAAATTATGTGGTTATCCAACCTACCGCGCGGCAAATCTTTAAATGCTGGGACAACGCCAAGTTTTCCGCTGTGATTGATGCCTTACATACACGTGGCTATGAAGTCGTTCTGACGTCCGGCCCGGATAAAGACGATCTGGCCTGCGTCAATGAAATTGCCCAGGGATGCCAGACGCCACCAGTAACGGCGTTGGCCGGAAAGGTAACCTTCCCGGAACTTGGTGCGTTAATCGATCATGCGCAGCTGTTTATTGGCGTTGATTCCGCACCGGCGCACATTGCCGCTGCAGTTAATACGCCGCTGATATCGCTGTTTGGTGCAACAGACCATATTTTCTGGCGTCCCTGGTCAAATAACATGATTCAATTCTGGGCGGGAGATTACCGGGAAATGCCAACACGCGATCAGCGTGACCGAAATGAGATGTATCTTTCGGTTATTCCGGCGGCAGATGTCATTGCTGCTGTTGATAAATTATTGCCATCCTCCACGACAGGTACGTCGTTATGATCGTTGCTTTCTGTTTATATAAATATTTTCCCTTTGGCGGTTTGCAACGCGATTTTATGCGTATTGCTCAGACAGTTGCGGCCCGAGGGCATCATGTTCGGGTTTATGCCCAGTCATGGGAAGGCGAATGCCCTGATGTGTTTGAACTGATCAACGTGCCGGTTAAGTCGCATACCAATCACGGGCGTAACGCGGAGTATTTTGCCTGGGTGCAAAAACATTTACGCGAGCATCCGGTCGATAAAGTCGTTGGATTCAACAAAATGCCGGGGCTGGACGTTTATTATGCCGCTGATGTTTGTTATGCCGAGAAAGTGGCGCAGGAGAAAGGCTTTTTCTATCGCCTGACGTCACGTTATCGCCATTATGCCGCCTTTGAGCGGGCAACCTTTGAACAGGGCAAGCCGACACAGTTGCTGATGCTGACGGACAAGCAAATCGCCGATTTCCAGAAACATTATCAGACTGAAGCGGAGCGTTTTCATATTCTGCCACCGGGGATTTATCCTGATCGTAAATATAGCCAGCAGCCAGCCAATAGCCGTGAAATCTTCCGTAAGAAGAATGGAATAACCGAACAACAATATTTATTGTTGCAGGTCGGTTCAGACTTCACGCGTAAAGGTGTTGATCGTTCCATTGAAGCACTTGCTTCATTACCGGATTCGCTGCGCCACAACACATTGCTATATGTTGTTGGGCAGGATAAACCGCGAAAATTTGAGGCGCTGGCAGAAAAACGCGGCGTGCGCAGTAATGTTCACTTCTTCTCGGGGCGCAACGATGTCTCGGAATTAATGGCGGCGGCGGATTTATTACTGCATCCTGCCTACCAGGAAGCGGCGGGAATTGTGCTGCTGGAAGCGATTACTGCAGGATTACCGGTACTAACAACAGCCGTTTGTGGCTATGCGCATTATATTGTTGACGCCAATTGCGGCGAGGCTATTGCTGAGCCATTCCGCCAGGAAACATTGAATGAGATTTTACGCAAAGCGTTAACGCAATCTTCATTGCGCCAGGCCTGGGCGGAAAATGCGCGACATTATGCTGATACACAAGATTTATACAGTCTGCCAGAAAAAGCGGCGGATATCATAACGGGTGGTCTGGATGGTTGAACTTAAAGAGCCGTTTGCCACGTTATGGCGCGGTAAAGATCCTTTTGAGGAAGTTAAAACCTTGCAGGGTGAGGTTTTTCGTGAACTGGAAACTCGCCGCACTCTGCGCTTTGAAATGGCGGGCAAAAGCTATTTTCTCAAATGGCATCGCGGCACGACCCTGAAAGAGATAATCAAAAATTTACTCTCATTGCGGATGCCAGTATTAGGTGCAGACCGCGAATGGAATGCGATTCATCGACTGCGGGATGTCGGCGTTGATACTATGTATGGGGTGGCATTCGGCGAAAAAGGCATTAATCCGCTGACCAGAACCTCGTTTATTATAACCGAAGATCTGACACCAACCATCAGTCTGGAAGATTACTGTGCTGACTGGGCGACTAACCCTCCAGATGTTCGCGTAAAGCGTATGCTTATTAAGCGTGTCGCGATGATGGTGCGCGATATGCATGCTGCGGGCATTAACCACCGTGACTGTTATATCTGTCATTTCCTGCTGCACTTGCCTTTTTCCGGTAAGGAAGAGGAGTTAAAAATTTCAGTAATTGACCTGCACCGGGCGCAGCTTCGCACGCGCGTTCCACGTCGTTGGCGCGATAAAGATCTTATAGGGCTTTATTTTTCTTCGATGAATATTGGCCTGACTCAGCGGGATATCTGGCGGTTTATGAAAGTGTATTTTGTCGCCCCGCTTAAAGACATTCTCAAGCAGGAACAAGGGCTGCTGTCGCAAGCAGAAGCAAAAGCCACAAAAATCAGGGAAAGAACGATTAGAAAATCGTTGTAATTTCCGGAGAGAAATATGAGTGCCCACTATTTTAATCCACAAGAGATGATCAATAAGACAATCATCTTCGATGAAAGGCCAGCGGCGTCAGTGGCATCATCATTCCATGTTGCTTATGGCATTGATAAAAACTTTCTTTTTGGTTGTGGTGTTTCAATCACGTCAGTTTTGTTACATAACAACGACGTGAGTTTTGTTTTCCACGTTTTTATTGATGATATCCCTGAAGCCGATATCCAGCGTTTAGCCCAATTGGCGAAAAGCTATCGTACCTGTATCCAGATCCATCTAGTAAATTGTGAACGGCTTAAGGTATTACCGACGACCAAAAATTGGTCTATTGCCATGTATTTCCGTTTTGTAATTGCAGATTACTTTATTGATCAACAAGATAAGATCCTGTACCTGGATGCTGATATCGCCTGTCAGGGAACCTTAAAACCGCTGATAACAATGGATCTTGCCAATAACGTTGCTGCTGTTGTTACTGAACGCGATGCTAACTGGTGGTCGTTACGGGCTCAAAGTCTGCAGTGTAATGAACTTGAAAAGGGTTACTTTAATTCAGGTGTCCTGTTAATTAATACACTAGCGTGGGCGCAGGAGTCCGTTTCTGCTAAAGCGATGTCGATGCTTGCTGATAAAGCCGTCGTTTCCCGTTTAACCTATATGGATCAAGATATACTAAATCTTATCCTGTTAGGGAAAGTTAAATTCATTGATGCTAAATACAATACGCAATTTAGTTTAAATTATGAATTAAAAAAATCATTTATTTGTCCAATTAATGATGAAACCGTATTAATTCATTATGTCGGCCCGACAAAACCCTGGCATTACTGGGCCGGTTATCCAAGCGCGCAGCCATTTATCAAAGCCAAAGAAGCATCGCCATGGAAAAATGAACCGTTAATGCGGCCAATTAACTCAAATTATGCTCGTTATTGCGCTAAGCATAATTTTAAACAAAATAAACCAATTAACGGGATAATGAATTATATTTATTATTTTTATTTAAAGATAATAAAATGACATTGAGAAAAGTTAAATGAATGAATTTATAAAAGAACGGTTTTCGTATTTAGCATATAATAAAAAAGAAAACGTCCCAGAGCTAAATGTTTCCTACGGTATCGATAAGAATTTTTTGTATGGTGCTGGCGTTTCAATTTCTTCCGTTTTGATTAATAATTCAGATATTAATTTTGTCTTTCATGTTTTCACTGATTATGTGGATGATGATTATTTAAAGTCATTTGATGAAACAGCAAAACAATTTAATACCTCAATTATTGTATATTTAATTGACCCAAAATACTTTGCTGATCTGCCGACGTCACAGTTTTGGTCGTACGCGACATACTTCAGGGTATTGTCCTTTGAATATCTGAGTGAAAGTATTTCCACACTGCTGTATCTGGATGCCGATGTCGTTTGTAAAGGAAGTCTGAAACCTCTCACAAAAATTATATTTAAAGATGAGTTTGCTGCGGTTATTCCTGACAATGATAGTACTCAGGCGGCATGTGCAAAACGTCTTAACATTCCCGAAATGAATGGACGTTATTTCAATGCAGGCGTTATCTATGTCAATCTTAAAAAATGGCATGAAGCAAATTTGACACCGTATTTACTCACGCTTTTACGAGGGGAAACTAAATATGGCTCTCTTAAATATTTAGATCAGGATGCGTTGAATATCGCATTTAATATGAATAATATCTACCTCGCGAAGGATTTTGATACTATTTATACCCTGAAAAACGAACTTCATGATCGTAGTCATCGAAAGTATCAGCAAACCATTACCGATAAAACAGTATTGATTCACTATACAGGGATAACTAAACCATGGCATAGCTGGGCTGGATATCCGTCTGCATCATACTTTAATATCGCGCGTGAACAATCTCCCTGGAAGAAATATCCTCTTAAAGGGGCGCGGACTGTTGCAGAAATGCAGAAACAATATAAGCATCTGTTTGCCCATGGTGACTATATTAAAGGTATAACTTCATTAATTAAGTACAAGCTTAAGAAATAAATTACTCTTATGATTACAAGTATACGCTATCGCGGCTTCTCATTTTATTACAAAGATAACGATAATAAATATAAAGAAATCTTTGATGAAATACTGGCCTATAATTTTAAAACAGTAAAAGTATTACGTAATATTGATGATACCAAAGTATCGTTGATTGATACGAAATATGGTCGCTATGTTTTTAAAGTCTTTGCTCCGAAAACGAAAAGGAATGAACGTTTTTTAAAATCTTTTGTAAAAGGTGACTACTATCAGAATTTGATCGTTGAAACCGATCGTGTCAGAAGTGCAGGTCTTACTTTTCCTAATGATTTTTATTTTCTGGCTGAGCGTAAAATTTTCAACTATGCCAGTGTTTTTATCATGCTTATCGAGTATGTCGAGGGCGTAGAGCTCAATGATATGCCGATTATTCCAGAAAATGTTAAAGCAGAAATTAAGGCTTCAATGGAAAAATTGCATGCCTTAAATATGCTATCGGGCGACCCACACCGGGGTAACTTTATCGTTAGTAAAGATGGTGTCAGGATAATTGACCTATCCGGTAAAAGCTGTACGGCAGAGCGGAAAGCCCGTGATCGTCTGGCCATGGAACGTCACCTGGGTATTGCCAACGAAATAAAAGATTATGGCTACTATTCAGTAATCTACAGAACCAAACTACGCAAATTTATTAAAAAATTAAAAGGCAAAGCGTAAACCACACAGTCAAAACGGAACCAACATGGATTTATTAGCTGAGAGTATTACTGAAGTCGCTGTCTCTGGGGAAATTGCTAACACCGATCGTGTGTTAAATATCGCTTACGGTATTGACCGCAACTTTTTATTTGGTGCGGCAGTATCTATGCAATCAGTTGTTATGCATAACCCGGACCTTGCGGTTAAGTTTCATCTCTTTACTGACTACATTGATGAAGATTATCTACAACGTGTTAATGCTTTTACCAGCAAAAATGCTAACGTTGAAGTAAGAATTTATAAAGTATCCAGTGCCTTTATTGATATCTTCCCCAGCCTGAAACAGTGGTCTTATGCAACATTCTTCCGTTTAGTTGCGTTCCAGTATCTGAGTGAAACTATTGAAAATCTGTTATATATCGATGCTGATGTCATCTGTAAAGGCTCATTAGCTGGATTGCTTGATATTAATTTTGATGGCGATAAGTTCGCAGCTGTTATTAAAGATGTGCCTTTTATGCAGGAAAAACCAGCGAAGCGTCTGGCTATAGAGGGACTTCCAGGGAATTATTTCAACGCCGGTGTAGTATATCTGCAGCTTGAAGCATGGGCGAAAAATGATTTTATGAATAAAGCCATTGCTATGCTGGCAAGTGACCCGCAGCACACGAAATATAAATGCCTTGATCAGGATATTTTAAATATTCTGTTCTTTGGTCATTGTATTTTTATTAGCGGCGATTATGATTGCTTTTATGGCATTGACTATGAGTTAAAAAATAAAAGCGATGAAGATTATAAAAAGACCATTACCGATGATACTAAGCTGATTCATTATGTTGGCGTAACGAAGCCCTGGAACGACTGGACAAATTATCCCTGCCAGAAGTATTTTAATGAGGCTTATCAGGCTTCTTGCTGGAATGATGTGGCGTTTATTCCAGCCACGAATGAAAAACAGTATCAAGTGAAATATCAACATGCAAAGAAAAATGGTGATACGTTTAACGCTTTTATTTACTTCATTAAATTCAAATTAAATAAGTATAAAAGAAAACTATTTGGGCAATAAAAATCATGGATGTCTGAGATACAATAATAATTAAGGATGAGTACTATCATATTTTATTAGTTCAGGCAAGAGAACACGATGAGCAATGATTACCCTTTAGTGTCCATAATAATACCGACGTATAATTCATCTGATTACATTACTGAAACTCTAACGAAATTAGAAAAACAAACTTACCCAAATTTTGAAATTGTTATTGTTAATGATGGTTCTAAAGATAACACATCAAACGTTTTGAGAGAGTATGGGTTAACCCACTCGCAATTAATTATTATCAATAAAGAAAATGGCGGTGTTTCGTCTGCCAGGAATACAGGTATCCGCAAGGCGCAAGGACAGTTTATATGTTTTATGGATGATGATGATGAGATAGATCCTAACTATCTGCTGAAGATGTATTCCAGACAACATGAGACGGGAGGGGATGCGATTTATTGTGGGCTTTATGGGCATCATATAAAAAATGGTGTTACTTACTCACCTATAAATACAGAGTTTAATGAAGGGTCTTTACTTTTCGACTTTTTTTATAAAAAGGTCAGATTCCATATAGGGTGCTTGTTTATAAGAAAACAACTCCTGGAAGATAATAATCTTTTTTTTGATGAAGATTTACGACTAGGAGAAGATCTGGATTTTATCTATCGACTGCTAATTACATGCGATATGTATGCGGTTCCATATTATATGTATAAGCATAACTATAGAGAAAATTCCTTAATGAACTCATGTAGAACCATCACTCATTATCGACATGAGTCATTTGCGCACGAAAGAATCTACTCTTCTGTGATGCAGTTATACAAAGGTAACCGGAAAGAAGAAATTCATACATTATTGAGTCAAAATAGAGCTTATCATAAAACTCGTTATTTATGGAATGTTCTACTTAATGGTGATTTTGAACTATTAAATCAATTAGTTGAAAGCAATGAAAAAGAATTAAAAGATTGTAATCTTCCTGGCAAGAGAGATAAGAGACGAGCAAAAATATTAGTATCAAAAAATTATATTCTCTGGAGGATGGTAAGACTGGTAAATAGAAAAAAGAATAAACGTTAGGTCCTGCATTAAATAACCCATCCTCGTAGCATAGGTTGAAATTATATGTCGTTTTGTTGGAATGAAATTAATTCTGGTATAAAGTCTTTAATTCTCATATTATGTATTTTTTCTTTGATGACTTTGTCTTTATGGGATGATGTTGCGACAAAGTTTCTTCATGCAGCTGGAATTATATCTGCATTGTATTTTCTAATGACACCAAAAAAAACAATAACTAATAATCCTACGTTGTTAATTTTCATCTCATTATGTCTTTTGGGTATCGTTAATATCATCTGGTATTCACATTATAAAGTTTCAGGCTCGGTTTATACCAATGCATATCGTGGCCCAATGGAAACTGGAAAAATTGCCTTGTGTAGTGCTTTTATTTTCTTAGTTCTTTTTGCTAAAGATGAGATGAGAACCAAAATAAAATTTGGGAAACTAATTCTGTTCGCATCCTTGGCAACGCAGTTACTTTTTTTTGCGCATGCCATGTGGCAACATTTCTATTTAAACGTCGACCGTGTTGCATTATCAGTTTCCCACGCTACAACAGCAGGCTACATCATCCTTTTCCCTTCTTTACTGGCATCAATTCTCATTTTAAAATCCGACTTTAGACATAAAACAACATTATATACAATTAACTTCATGCTTAGCTTATGTGCTGTCATAGTAACTGAGACGCGTGCAGCCATATTAGTGTTTCCATTCTTTGCGTTACTATTAATCGTAATGGATAGTTATATTAATAAGCGAATTAATTATAAGTTATATTGTTTTATTGCGATTGCATTATTAGCAGGTGTATTTTCTTTTAAAGATACATTACTTACGAGAATGAATGACTTAAATAGGGATTTAGTTAATTATTCGCATGATAACACCAGAACTTCAGTCGGTGCCCGTCTGGCAATGTATGAAGTTGGTTTAAAAACATATTCTCCAATAGGACAATCACTGGAAAAACGCGCGGAAAAAATACATGAACTAGAAGAGAAAGAGCCTAGATTAAGTGGCGCTTTACCCTTTGTAGATTCTCATTTGCATAACGATCTCATAGATACGTTATCAACGCGTGGTATTCCTGGAGTAGTATTAACAATTTTAGCCTTTTCAGCAATATTCATATATGCCTTAAGAACTGCTAAAGAACCTTATATTTTAATCTTGCTTTTTTCACTACTGGTAGTAGGCCTAAGTGATGTAATACTCTTTTCTAAACCGGTTCCGACTGCTGTGTTTGTCACCATAATATTGCTTTGTGCTTATTTTAAAGCACAATCGGACCAATGTTTATTAGATAAGTAATGAATATGTGAAATAAAATCAGCAAGGAAGCTGATTTTATTTCAAAATTATCTATTAAAGAGTTGTAATTTAAATCATGGCAGCTTTTTCAGCGTTTTCTTCAATGAATTGCTTAACAGCATTTGCTGTCAATTGAGACAACTCATTCCCCGGAGCCCTACAAACCATCTGATTCTTCCCATACCCACCAATTAATCCCGGATCGGTAGGTCCATAAACCGTGATATTGGGTCTATCCAGTGCCGCCGTTAAATGGCTTAACCCCGTATCCACCGACACCACAAATTTAGCCCCGGCCAGCACGCGGGCAACGCCTTCCAGACTCATCTTCGGCAATACTTCAACATAAGCAAATCCTTCCGCCAGTCTTTTTGCCCGCTCTTCTTCATGCGGCGCGCCCCACGGAAGTTTAATCCGTATTCCTGAATCTGCCAGTAAACCAATCAACTCTCGCCAGTGTGCTTCCGGCCAGTGTTTATCATCACGGGTTGTTGCATGAAGAAATACGGCATATTCGCCAGCATCTGTCGGCAGGTTCGTCAGGAAATGCTGCGCAATGGCATAATCGCCCTGAGTCTGCGGTTTGCTATAGCCCAGACTTTTGGCAAACAGTTCGCGGGTGCGTTCTACGGCGTGCTGCTGTTTTGCAATATGATGCTTACGATTGTAAAACAGGCTGGCTAAGGGTTCGCGAGCGGTTTGCCAGTCCATTCCATGCTTTACGCCATGCGCCAGACGCGTCACCAGCGCCGCGCTTTTTACCAGCCCCTGAGCGTCGATAACTGCGTCATAGTTCTCTGCTTGTAGCGCTTCACGAAACGCTTTGCGTTCAGCTTTTATGGGGGCCGAGAACCAGGCTTTACGCCAGCGACGTATTGCCACAGGAATAACTCGCTCAACGGCAGCGTGCCAGGAAGGAATCTGTGCGAACCCTTCTTCCACCACCCAGTCAAACTTAATCCCTGGGATTGCCTGCTGGGCATCAGTGAGTGCGGGCAGCGTATGGAGAACATCGCCCATCGACGATGTTTTAACGATCAGAACCCGCATCCGTCAGGCTTCCTCTTGTAACAATAGCGCGTTGAGTTCTTCCAGTACGCGCTGGGGAGTAATGTCGATCAAGCTCTGGTGATAACCCTCCGCAGCGTCACCTTTACGCACTTTGTGATAGCCGGTAATCAGGCGGATCACGCGCGCTTTATGGGATAGTGGCGGTGTGAAGTCCGGGCTACTCGGACCATACAGGGCAACCAAAGGACGATTGAGCGCCGCCGCAACGTGCATCAGGCCAGAATCGTTAGTGACAATGGCTTTACAGGCTGCAATCAGGATAACCGCTTGATCAAGCTGTGTTTCCCCCGCCAGGTTCCGGCACCATGCCTGCTGCTCGGTATTCAAAGCGGCAAGAATCTCATTGCCCGCTTCATGATCTTTCGCCGAGCCAAACAGAACCACCTGATAACCTTCATCAATCAGCTGCTTTGCCAGCTCCGCATAGTGGTAGTGTGGCCAGCGTTTTGCCGGACCAAACTCCGCTCCGGGGCAAAAGCCAATCATCGGACGTTCTGATGAGAGCGAAAATTGATTACAGGTATATGATTTTTCACCTTCGCTCACCTGCAACTGCGGCCATAACAATGGCTGCGGCAGATCTTGTGCGGTACGCATAATGCCTTTGTCATAGGCCAGCGCGACATAGCGTTCCACCATTAGCGGCCAGGCTTCTTTATCGAGCACGCGTACATCGTTAAGTAAACCGTAGCGCATCTCGCCGCGCCAGCCGGTGCGATGAGGAATACCCGCGAAGAAAGGCACTAATGCGGACTTGAAGGAGTTGGGTAAGACGTAGGCGCGGTCGTAGCGCTTTTCACGCAGACTATGACCCAGTTTGCGGCGTTCGCCGATTTCCAGCGCTCCGTGACCGAGAGGCATAGGGATAGCTTCGTTAACTTCCGGCATCCGCGATAACAATGGACGGCACCATGCCGGTGCCATCACGTCGATTATCGCCTGGGGATAGCGCGCCTGGAGCGTGCGATAGAGACTTTGCGACATCATCATGTCGCCAACCCAAGACGGGCCGATCACCAGTATTTTCATGCAGAGCTCTTATGCGTCGCGATTCAGCCAGGCCATGTATTCCGTTACACCTTCAGCAACGGTTTTGAACGGTTTGTCGTAACCCGCCGCGCGCAGATTCGTCAGATCTGCCTGAGTGAACGCCTGATAGCGGCCTTTCAGTTTATCCGGGAACGGAATGTATTCGATCTGGCCTTTCTTGTGATAAGCAAGCGTAGCATCTGCTACTGCCTGGAAGGATTCTGCACGACCGGTGCCGAGGTTGAAGATGCCGGAAACGCCGTTTTCCAGGAACCACAGATTCACATCAGCCACGTCGCCCACATAGACGAAGTCACGTTTGAAGTTCTCGCTACCTTCGAACAGCTTCGGTGATTCACCGTTGTTAAGCTGAGTGTTGAGATGGAAAGCGACGCTCGCCATGCTGCCTTTATGGCCTTCACGCGGTCCATAAACGTTGAAATAGCGGAAGCCAACAATCTGCGAGTTCGCTTCTGGCAGGATTTGGCGAACATATTCATCAAACAGGAATTTTGAGTAACCGTAGACGTTCAACGGTTTTTCGTACTCGCGGGATTCAATAAAGTCGGAGGTGCGACCGCCGTAAGTGGCCGCGGAAGAAGCGTACAGGAACGGGATTTCGCGTTCCAGACAGTAGTGCAGCAGCTCTTTGGAGTATTGATAGTTGTTATCCATCATATACTTGCCATCCCACTCGGTGGTGGAAGAGCACGCGCCTTCGTGGAAAATCGCTTCGACATCGCCGAACTCTTCGCCAGCCATAATCTGGATCAGGAAGTCTTCCTTATCCATATAGTCCGCGATATCCAGATCCACCAGGTTCACAAACTTGGTGCCGTCTTTCAGGTTGTCCACCACCAGAATATCGGTGATGCCTTTGTCATTCAGGGCTTTAACGATGTTGCTGCCGATAAAGCCCGCGCCGCCGGTAACGATGATCATAACTGTAACCTTCGAATTATGGAGTCAGAGACAATCTCAGACACGAATGCTTCTATCATATCACTACACGGCGTTGGCTTCAGCCATTCGCCAAAAGTGAGATTGATGGACGTTATTTATCCTGAATTTTGCAGAAGTGTTAACGCGTCATCTCGTCGCAACCTATAAGTTTGGGTAATATGTGCTGGAATTTGCCCTGTCTGGAGAATCGCAATGCGTGGAGAATTTTATCAGCAGTTAACCAACGATCTGGAAACCGCAAGGGCGGAAGGGTTGTTTAAAGAAGAGCGCATTATTACGTCTGCGCAACAAGCAGACATCACTGTGGCTGATGGAAGCCACGTCATTAACTTTTGTGCCAATAACTATCTCGGACTGGCGAATCATCCGGATCTGATTGCGGCGGCAAAGGCGGGAATGGATTCTCACGGTTTCGGCATGGCTTCAGTACGTTTTATCTGCGGCACTCAGGACAGCCATAAAGAGCTTGAACAAAAACTGGCGGCCTTCCTGGGGATGGAAGATGCGATTCTCTACTCTTCCTGCTTTGATGCTAACGGTGGCCTGTTCGAAACGCTGTTGGGCGCGGAAGACGCCATTATCTCCGACGCACTGAACCACGCGTCTATTATTGATGGTGTGCGTCTGTGTAAAGCTAAACGCTATCGCTATGCCAACAACGATATGCAGGAGCTTGAAGCTCGTCTGAAAGAAGCGCGTGAAGCCGGTGCGCGTCATGTGCTGATTGCCACCGATGGTGTGTTCTCGATGGACGGCGTGATTGCCAACCTGAAAGGTGTTTGCGATCTGGCAGATAAATACGATGCCCTGGTGATGGTAGACGACTCCCACGCCGTTGGTTTTGTCGGTGAAAATGGTCGTGGTTCCCATGAATACTGCGATGTGATGGGCCGGGTCGATATTATCACCGGCACGCTCGGTAAAGCGCTGGGCGGGGCGTCTGGTGGTTATACCGCGGCACGCAAAGAAGTGGTTGAGTGGCTGCGCCAGCGTTCTCGTCCGTACCTGTTCTCCAACTCGTTGGCACCGGCCATTGTTGCCGCTTCCATCAAAGTGCTGGAGATGGTTGAAGCGGGTAGCGAGCTGCGTGACCGTCTGTGGGCGAACGCGCGTCAGTTCCGTGAGCAAATGTCGGCGGCGGGCTTTACCCTGGCGGGTGCCGATCACGCCATTATTCCGGTCATGCTTGGCGATGCTGTAGTGGCGCAAAAATTTGCACGTGAACTGCAAAAAGAGGGCATTTACGTCACCGGTTTCTTCTATCCGGTCGTTCCGAAAGGTCAGGCGCGTATCCGTACCCAGATGTCTGCGGCGCATACCCCTGAGCAAATTACGCGTGCAGTAGAAGCATTCACGCGTATTGGTAAACAACTGGGCGTTATCGCCTGAGGATGTGAGATGAAAGCGTTATCCAAACTGAAAGCGGAAGAGGGCATCTGGATGACCGACGTTCCTGTACCGGAACTCGGGCATAACGATCTGCTGATTAAAATCCGTAAAACAGCCATCTGCGGGACTGACGTTCACATCTATAACTGGGATGAGTGGTCGCAAAAAACCATCCCGGTGCCGATGGTCGTGGGCCATGAATATGTCGGTGAAGTGGTAGGTATTGGTCAGGAAGTGAAAGGCTTCAAGATTGGCGATCGCGTTTCTGGCGAAGGCCATATCACCTGCGGTCACTGTCGCAACTGTCGTGGCGGTCGTACCCATCTGTGCCGCAACACGATCGGTGTCGGTGTTAACCGTCCGGGCTGCTTCGCAGAATATTTGGTGATTCCGGCGTTCAACGCTTTCAAAATCCCCGACAATATCTCCGATGATCTGGCTTCCATTTTTGATCCCTTCGGTAACGCCGTGCATACCGCGCTGTCGTTTGATCTGGTGGGCGAAGATGTGCTGGTTTCTGGTGCAGGTCCGATAGGTATTATGGCTGCGGCGGTGGCGAAACACGTCGGTGCACGCAACGTGGTGATCACGGATGTTAATGAATACCGCCTTGAGCTGGCGCGTAAAATGGGTATCACCCGTGCGGTTAACGTCGCCAAAGAAAATCTCAATGACGTGATGGCGGAGTTAGGCATGACCGAAGGCTTTGATGTCGGTCTGGAAATGTCCGGTGCGCCGCCAGCGTTTCGTACCATGCTCGACACCATGAACCACGGCGGTCGCATTGCGATGCTGGGTATTCCGCCGTCTGATATGTCTATCGACTGGACCAAAGTGATCTTTAAGGGCTTGTTCATTAAAGGTATTTACGGTCGTGAGATGTTTGAAACCTGGTACAAGATGGCGGCGCTGATTCAGTCTGGCCTCGATCTCTCGCCGATCATTACCCATCGTTTCTCCATTGATGATTTCCAGAAAGGCTTTGATGCCATGCGTTCGGGCCAGTCCGGGAAAGTTATTCTGAGCTGGGATTAACACGAACAAGGGCTGGAATACCAGCCCTTGAAGCTGATGGCAAACACAAAATTGCCTGATGCGCTACGCTTATCATGCCTACGCGGTTCCTGCAAAATATTAAATTTGCACAATTTGGTAGGCCGGATAAGGCGTTTACGCCGCATCCGGCATAAACAAAGCGCACTTGGTCTACAATCTGAAAATCCAAAATACCAGCCCTTTTCCCTGAGGATAATCTGTTAAATATGTAAAATCCTGTCAGTGTAATAAAGAGTTCGTAATTGCGCTGATCTCTTATATAGCTGTTCTCATTATCTCTCTACCCTGAAGTGACTCTCTCACCTGTAAAAATAATATCTCACAGGCTTAATGGTTTCTTAATACAAAGCCTGTAAAACATCAGGATAACTTCAGAGGTCGTCGGTATTTATGATGAACAGCACCAATAAACTCAGTGTTATTATCCCGTTATATAATGCGGGCGATGATTTCCGCACTTGTATGGAATCTTTAATTACGCAAACCTGGACTGCTCTGGAAATCATTATTATTAACGATGGTTCAACGGATAATTCTGTTGAAATAGCAAAGCATTACGCGGAAAACTATCCGCACGTTCGTTTGTTGCATCAGGCGAATGCTGGCGCATCGGTGGCGCGTAATCGTGGGATCGAGGTGGCGACGGGCAAATATGTCGCTTTTGTCGATGCTGACGATGAGGTCTATCCCACTATGTACGAAACGCTGATGACCATGGCGTTAGAGGACGACCTCGACGTGGCGCAGTGCAACGCTGACTGGTGTTTTCGTGAAACGGGAGAAACCTGGCAATCCATCCCCACCGATCGCCTTCGCTCAACCGGCGTATTAACCGGCCCTGATTGGTTGCGGATGGGGCTTTCTTCCCGCCGTTGGACTCACGTTGTCTGGATGGGGGTTTATCGTCGTGATGTCATTGTTAAAAATAACATTAAATTTATTGCCGGATTACATCATCAGGATATTGTCTGGACAACAGAATTTATGTTTAACGCGCAACGCGTGCGATATACCGAGCAATCGTTATATAAATATTATTTGCATAATACGTCAGTGAGCCGATTGAATAGACAGGGAAATAAAAACCTTAATTATCAACGCCACTATATTAAGATTACCCGACTGTTGGAAAAGTTAAATCGCGATTACGCAGACAGAATAGTGATTTACCCGGAATTTCATCAACAAATAACTTACGAAGCATTACGTGTTTGCCATGCGGTACGTAAAGAGCCAGATATTATTACCCGCCAACGGATGATTGCTGAGATATTTACTTCCGGTATGTATAAGCGCCTGATTTCCAATGTACGCAGCATAAAGGTGGGTTATCAGGCGTTACTGTGGTCTTTCCGCTTATGGCAATGGCGCGACAAAACGCGGTCGCACCATCGCATTACGCGTAGCGCCTTTAATTTGCGCTAGCGTTAAGTTTTGCCGCTTCGGGCTGCTTGCCCCAGCCTTGCCACTGATGCTGGAAGTAAACGATCAGCGTGCTCTGGCTGATGCTTTCGCTTAATACTTCAAAGAAGCGATTAGCATAAACCGGTTCCAGCGGTTTCTTCGGTTTACACAGTTTCACGCCACGGAACGGATTATGCGGTGCATCAGGCACAGCGTTTTTCGGCGGTGTAGAAGTATCAACCTGCGGTTCATTCAGCAAGCTGCTGGCTTTCACCAGTGTAATGTCTGGCGGCAGGTTATAAACCATCTGTTGCAACACGCGTACCGTTGAAGGGTGAGGATGCCCAATGGCAATGGTCGAACCGTTGCGACGCGCCAGGTCAATTGCACGATTAAACTGCACACGGATGTCCGCTTCATTTTGCGAATCGTCGAGGAACACCTTCCGTTTGATCACCTTCACGCCAGTGCCTTGCGCTGCGCGCATCGCCTGGGTATTACCGATAGTTACGCTGTCGAGGAAGTAAAGATTGTAACGCTCCAGCGCCTGCATCACTTTCTGCATACCAAACAGGTTAGAGGTCATCTTGCTGCCCATGTGGTTGTTGATCCCCACGGCATAGGGCACGTTATTGACCGCACTACGAATAATGCGCTCAATTTCGTCGCTGCTCATCTCCGGGCGTAGCGTATTTTTCTCCAGCGGCTGTTTACTCAGTGGTGCCATCGGTAGATGAATCAACACTTCGTGACCGCTGTTATGTGCTTTGGTCGCCATCTCTCTGGCGTGCGGTGAATCGGGTAATACAGCGACGGAGATAGCGGAAGGCATCGCCAGCACCTGGTTTTCGTTGTGCGGGCGATACCCAAAATCATCAATGACGATGGCAAGTTTGCCAGCAAGTACGGGGGAGGAGAGCGCCAACAGAGCGGCAAATGCAAGAACGTTACGACGAAATGGAAACAAAACTTATCTTCCCAACCACGGCTGTGGATTGACCGCCTGACCCTGGCGGCGAATTTCGAAATAGAGTGAAGGCCGACCCTGACCGCCACTGCTGCCCACCAGTGCAATTGGCTGGCCCGCACGAACCTGCGAACCAACGCTCACCAGCGCGCTTTGATTATAGCCGTAAAGACTCATGTCGCCTTTACCATGCTCAACCACCACCACCAGACCGTAGCCTTGCAGCCAGTCAGCCAGAATCACCCGACCGTCGGCAATCGCTTTAACTTCAGTACCTTCAGAAGCACCAATCACCATCCCTTTCCAGCGCAGCTCACCCTGTAGCTGCTCGCCATAACGATGCAGCGTCGGCCCGCGAACCGGCCAGAATGCCTGACCACGCGGCGCGCCCAGGCCACCAGTTCGGGACATCAGCGATTTTTCGCTTTCGGTCGGTTTGTAGGTGGTGCCTTTGCGCGTCGCTTCTTTCTGACGGTCGCGAACCGCCTGGGCTTCGCGCGCCTCACGTTCAGCACGCGCTTTCGCCGCCGCTTCCGCACGGGCAATGCTGTTACGTAGACGAGATTCGTTGGCGCGCAGCTCGCTCAACTGTTGTTGACCTTGCTGGATGGAAGACTCTAGCCCAGCCAGCGTCTTTTTACGCTCGTTCAGCGCCTGGGTCAGCTTCGCCTGTTGGGCGCGCTGCTCATATAACAGCGTTTGCTGCTCGCTCTGTTTCTCTTCCAGCTCGGCGCGTTGCATAGCGACTTCTTCACGCGTTTGTTTCAACTGAGCAATGGTTTCTTGTCGCGCCTGGTTGAGATAACCGAAATAAGCCTGTAAACGCTGACCACGCTGGCTTTCTTCACCGCTGAGAATGAGCTGAATACCGGTATGCTCGCCCTGACGAAACGCGGCATCCAGTTGCGCGGCGAGGCTGCGTTCTTGAGCGGCTTTTTGCTGCTCCAGTTTGGCAATCGACGCGTTCATCTCATCAATCTGTTTATTCAGTTGATTGAGTGTGTTTTGCGTTTCGCGCAGCTTTCGAGTGGCTTCAGAGATCGCTTCTTCCTGCTTTTTCAATTGTGCGAGCAGGCTTGCGCGTTGTTGTTGTTTTTGGCGTACCGCGCGCTCTTTCGCGGCGATATCGGCCTGAATAGATTTGAGTTGGTCGCGATCATCCGCGTGGGCGGAAAAGGCGCACAACAATACGCCAGCGCTAAGAACGCTGGCGTAGATGATGGGCCTGATTGCAAACCTGCGCGGTTTCACGGCCCGTGTCATGGTATTAATCGCCTTTCCCCTCATGGGGAGGGATTATTCCACGATGAACAGCGGCTTACCAGTCATCTCTTGCGGGATTTCCATACCCATCAGCGACAACATGGTCGGCGCGATGTCAGAAAGTTTGCCGCCTTCAACCGCTTTCACGTTCTTATCGCCAACGTAAATCAGCGGAACAGGCAGGTTGGTGTGCGCTGTGTGCGCCTGACCCGTTGCCGGATCGCGCATCTGTTCAGCGTTACCGTGGTCAGCGGTGATCAGCAGTTGTCCACCCACGGACTCAACCGCTTTCGCGACTTCTTCCACGCAGTGATCCAGCGCTTCAACCGCTTTAACCGCCGCTTCCATCACCCCGGTGTGACCTACCATGTCGCCGTTCGGATAGTTACAGATAATGGTGTCGTATTTGCCGCTCTTGATGGCCGCAACCAGTTTTTCGGTCAGCTCTGCGGAGCTCATTTCCGGTTGCAGATCGTAGGTAGCCACTTTCGGCGAGTTGATCAGAATGCGGTCTTCGCCTTTGAACGACTCTTCTACACCACCGTTAAAGAAGAAAGTGACGTGAGCATATTTTTCGGTTTCGGAAATACGCAGTTGAGTTTTGTCGTTTTTCGCCATCCACTCGCCGAAGGTGTTAACCAGAGAAGCTGGCGGGTAAGCAACCGCAGTTTTGATGTCAGCGGCGTATTCGGTCAGCATCACGAAATCGATGTTAACCACTTTCTTACGCGCGAAGCCGTCGAAATCAGCGTTCACGAATGCACGAGTGATTTCACGCGCGCGGTCAGCACGGAAGTTCATGAAAATCAGCGCATCGCCATCTTCCATTGCCGCGTCTGGCTGGCCTTCAGCACGGATAACGGTCGCTTTCACGAATTCGTCGTTTTCGTCGCGAGCATAAGCAGCCTGCAAACCGGCAACAGCGGTGTCGGCCTGGAATTCGCCCTGCGCCAGCGTCAGCAGGTCATACGCTTTTTCAACGCGATCCCAGCGATTGTCGCGGTCCATTGCGTAGTAACGACCAATGATGGACGCTACGCGGCCTTTGCCCAGCGCGGCAAATTTCTCTTCGAATTTTTTCAGCGAGGATTCAGCACTGCGCGGCGGGGTGTCGCGACCGTCAAGGAATGCGTGCAGGTAGATTTTTTCTGCGCCGCGTTCCGCTGCCAGTTCTACCATCGCCATGATGTGATCTTCGTGGCTGTGTACACCACCTGCGGAGAGCAGACCCATAATGTGTACTGCTTTGCCTGCGTTTTTCGCTTTATCTACCGCACCAGTCAGCACCGGATTAGCGAAGAAAGCGCGATCTTTGATTTCAACGTCCAGACGAGTCAGGTCCTGATACACGATGCGGCCGGCACCCAGGTTAACGTGGCCTACTTCGGAGTTACCCATCTGACGGTCAGGCAGACCGACTTCCAGACCGGAAGCGTCGATCAGGGTATGCGGACGATTGGCCCACAGTGCATCCATTACCGGGGTTTTAGCACTAAAAATGGCGTTATCCTGCTGTTCTTCGCGATAGCCATAGCCATCCAGAATCACCAGTACCATAGGTTTTTTAGAAACCGACATTGCGACAACCTCATACTCAAGAGTCAAAATTTGCGTAATTTTACTACAGCTGAATCGATAAAATAGCCTCTGAAGATCAAAATATACGACCGCTCGCGGCAAGCCGATGCCAGATTTACGCTTTTTTTTCGTAGCACCCCGCAAAATTGCATTCCAGTTAACGCGCTGGCTGTATTTGCCGCACCGCGCAGGTATACTCCTTTCCTGGTTTTTTTAATCACTACGTCGGGAGTTGTTACCCCCCATGCAAGAAATTATGCAATTTGTTGGCCGTCATCCCATACTGAGTATCGCCTGGATCGCGTTACTGGTGGCGGTTCTTGTGACTACGTTTAAGAGCCTGACCTCGAAAGTGAAGGTGATTACTCGTGGTGAAGCTACACGTCTGATCAACAAAGAAGACGCTGTGGTTGTGGATTTACGTCAGCGTGATGACTTCCGTAAAGGCCATATCGCAGGTTCTATCAATCTGTTGCCGAGCGAAATCAAAGCCAATAATGTTGGTGAGCTTGAGAAGCACAAAGACAAGCCGGTTATCGTGGTAGACGGTTCTGGCATGCAGTGCCAGGAGCCTGCAAACGCGCTGACGAAAGCAGGTTTTGCGCAAGTATTCGTGCTGAAAGAGGGCGTCGCTGGCTGGGCTGGTGAAAACTTGCCTCTGGTGCGCGGCAAATAATTTACCTGTCGTCTTTCATGATGCAGGCCGTTAGCTGCAATTAGGCCCCCTGAGACTTATTGTTATAAGCTTCTGGGGACACTCCATTTTGCTGCCGCCCTGCAACATGAAATTTCAGGGTAAAAAAACAGGAGCTAATTTATGGCCAATGTTGAAATCTATACCAAAGAAACCTGCCCGTATTGCCATCGTGCGAAAGCACTGCTGAGCAGCAAGGGTGTGAGTTTTCAGGAGTTGCCGATCGATGGCAACGCCGCTAAGCGTGAAGAGATGATCAAACGCAGCGGTCGCACCACGGTTCCCCAGATTTTTATTGACGCACAGCACATTGGCGGCTGTGATGACTTGTATGCATTGGATGCACGTGGTGGACTGGATCCCCTGCTGAAATAACGTGTGAACGTTGGCATTACATTGCGCAGTATTGAAGGACAACACTTAAGGGTTTTCGACACATGTCAGAACAAAACAACACTGAAATGACTTTCCAGATCCAGCGTATTTATACCAAGGATATTTCTTTCGAAGCGCCAAACGCGCCGCACGTTTTCCAGAAAGATTGGCAGCCAGAAGTTAAACTTGATCTTGATACGGCATCTTCTCAACTGGCAGATGACGTTTACGAAGTGGTACTGCGTGTTACCGTAACGGCATCCCTGGGCGAAGAAACTGCGTTCCTGTGCGAAGTTCAGCAGGGCGGTATTTTCTCCATCGCGGGTATCGAAGGCACCCAGATGGCACATTGCCTGGGCGCGTACTGCCCGAACATTCTGTTCCCGTATGCTCGTGAGTGCATCACCAGCATGGTATCCCGCGGTACATTCCCGCAACTGAACCTTGCGCCGGTTAACTTCGATGCGCTGTTCATGAACTATTTGCAGCAGCAGGCTGGCGAAGGTACTGAAGAACATCAGGATGCCTGATGAACCAACGTAATGCTTCAATGACTGTGATCGGTGCCGGCTCGTACGGCACTGCTCTTGCCATCACCCTGGCAAGAAATGGCCACGAGGTTGTCCTCTGGGGCCATGACCCTGAACATATCGCAACGCTTGAACGCGACCGCTGTAACGCCGCGTTTCTCCCCGATGTGCCTTTTCCCGATACGCTCCATCTTGAAAGCGATCTCGCTACCGCACTGGCAGCCAGCCGTAATATTCTTGTCGTCGTGCCAAGCCATGTCTTTGGTGAAGTGCTGCGCCAGATTAAACCGCTGATGCGCCCTGATGCGCGTCTGGTGTGGGCGACCAAAGGTCTGGAAGCGGAAACCGGACGTTTGTTACAGGACGTGGCGCGTGAGGCGTTAGGCGATCAAATTCCGCTGGCGGTTATCTCTGGCCCAACGTTTGCGAAAGAACTGGCGGCAGGTTTACCGACGGCTATTTCGTTGGCCTCTACCGACCAAACCTTTGCTGATGATCTTCAGCAGTTGCTGCACTGTGGTAAAAGTTTCCGCGTTTACAGCAACCCGGATTTCATTGGCGTGCAACTTGGCGGCGCGGTGAAAAACGTCATTGCCATTGGCGCGGGGATGTCCGACGGTATCGGTTTTGGTGCGAATGCGCGTACGGCGCTGATCACCCGAGGTCTGGCTGAAATGTCGCGTCTTGGCGCGGCGCTGGGGGCCGATCCTGCCACCTTTATGGGCATGGCGGGGCTGGGTGATCTGGTACTTACCTGTACCGACAACCAGTCGCGTAACCGCCGTTTTGGCATGATGCTCGGTCAGGGCATGGATGTACAAAGCGCGCAGGAGAAAATTGGTCAGGTGGTGGAAGGCTACCGCAATACGAAAGAAGTCCGCGAACTGGCGCATCGCTTCGGCGTTGAAATGCCAATAACCGAGGAAATTTATCAAGTATTATATTGCGGAAAAAACGCGCGCGAGGCAGCATTGACTTTACTAGGTCGTGCACGCAAGGACGAGCGCAGCAGCCACTAAACCCAGGGAACCTTTGTTACCGCTATGACCCGGCCCGCGCAGAACGGGCCGGTCATTATCTCATCGTGTGGAGTAAGCAATGTCGTGTGAAGAACTGGAAATTGTCTGGAACAATATTAAAGCTGAAGCCAGAACCCTGGCGGACTGTGAGCCAATGCTGGCCAGTTTTTACCACGCGACGCTACTCAAGCACGAAAACCTGGGCAGTGCACTGAGTTACATGTTGGCGAACAAGCTGTCATCGCCAATTATGCCTGCCATTGCTATCCGTGAAGTGGTGGAAGAAGCCTACGCCGCCGACCCGGAAATGATTGCTTCTGCGGCCTGTGATATTCAGGCAGTGCGTACCCGCGACCCGGCAGTCGATAAATACTCAACCCCATTGTTATATCTGAAAGGTTTTCATGCCTTGCAGGCCTATCGCATCGGTCACTGGCTGTGGAATCAGGGCCGTCGCGCGCTGGCTATTTTTCTGCAAAACCAGGTCTCTGTGACGTTCCAGGTGGATATTCACCCGGCAGCAAAAATTGGTCGCGGTATCATGCTCGACCACGCGACGGGCATCGTTGTGGGTGAAACGGCGGTGATTGAAAACGATGTGTCGATTCTGCAATCCGTTACCCTTGGCGGTACGGGTAAATCTGGCGGCGACCGTCACCCGAAAATTCGTGAAGGCGTGATGATTGGCGCAGGTGCGAAAATTCTCGGTAATATTGAAGTTGGTCGCGGTGCGAAGATTGGCGCAGGTTCCGTGGTGCTGCAACCGGTACCGCCACATACCACCGCCGCTGGCGTTCCGGCACGCATTGTCGGTAAACCAGACAGCGATAAGCCATCAATGGACATGGACCAGCATTTCAACGGTATTAACCATACGTTTGAATATGGGGATGGGATCTGACGTCCTGAGATTGTGCCGGATGCGATGTAATCATCTATCCGGCATACAGTAACTAATCTCTCAGCACCGCTCCCGGATACCCCAACTGCCGCCAGGCTTCATACACCACGACCGACACCGCATTGGACAGGTTCATGCTGCGGCTGTCCGGCACCATTGGAATGCGAATTTTTTGTTCAGCGGGCAGGGCATCGAGAATACTCGCGGGCAGGCCGCGTGTTTCCGGGCCAAACATCAGATAGTCGCCATCCTGATAACTTACGGCGCTGTGTGCGGGCGTGCCTTTCGTGGTGAGGGCAAACAGACGCTGGGGATTTTCTGCTTCCAGGAACGCAGCATAGTTATGATGACGCGTAACGGCGGTAAATTCGTGGTAGTCCAGTCCTGCGCGGCGCAGGCGCTTGTCGTCCCAGGCAAATCCCATCGGTTCGATGATATGCAGACGAAAGCCGGTATTAGCGCAAAGACGGATGATGTTGCCAGTATTTGGCGGAATTTCTGGTTCGTAAAGTACGATGTTTAGCATACTGCCCCCTTAGTGCGGGGGCAGGATAGCAGATATTCATCTAACTCTTAAGCCGCATTCCCTTTCGCCATCGGAGCCAGCGCCGCAGGCAACTCTTTACCCAGCCCCTGCACCAGCGAATCTTGCGTAATTTCACTGATCGATTTTGCGCCAGTCAGTGTCATCGCCACTTTCATCTCTTTCTCTATCAGATTAAGCAGATTTGCCACGCCCGCCTGGCCCGCCGTTGCCAGCGCATACAGGAAAGCACGACCCAGCAGTACAGTATCGGCACCGAGTGCAATCATACGCACGACATCAAGCCCGTTACGAATGCCGCTATCTGCCAGAATGGCGATATCACCTTTCACCGCATCTGCAATAGCAGGCAACGCACGGGCAGAAGAGAGTACACCGTCCAGCTGGCGGCCACCGTGGTTAGAAACCACAATGCCATCTGCGCCAAAACGTACCGCATCACGCGCATCTTCTGGGTCGAGGATCCCTTTGATCACCATCGGGCCATCCCAGAAATCGCGGATCCACTCAAGGTCTTTCCATGAGATAGAAGGATCGAAGTTATTCCCTAGCCAGCCGATGTAATCTTCCAGTCCGGTCGGTTTGCCGAGATAAGCCGAGATATTACCGAGATCATGCGGACGACCATTCAGGCCCACATCCCACGCCCATTGCGGATGCGTTACCGCCTGCAAGTAGCGGCGCATTGCCGCGTTCGGGCCGCTCATTCCAGAGTGCGCATCACGGTAACGCGCACCAGGCGTTGGCATATCCACAGTGAAGACCAGAGTTGAACAGCCTGCCGCTTTTGCACGCTCCAGCGCGTTACGCATAAAGCCGCGATCGCGCAGCACATATAACTGGAACCACATCGGACGCTTGATGGCGGGGGCGACTTCTTCAATTGGGCAAACAGAAACGGTCGAGAGAGTAAACGGAATGCCATGTGCATCCGCCGCTTTTGCGGCCTGAACTTCGCCGCGTCGCGCATACATGCCACACAAACCTACCGGACCTAGCGCCACCGGCATCGACAATTTCTCATTAAACAGCGTCGTTTCCAGGCTTAAGTCGGACATGTTTTTCAGAATTCGCTGGCGCAGCGCCACCTCTGACAAATCTTCCACGTTGCGGCGCAGGGTGTATTCAGAATATGCCCCCCCATCCATATAGTGGAACAGGAATGGCGGCAGAATGCGTTGTGCTGCGGCGCGATAATCGCTGGCTGCGGAAATAATCATGCGTTTTTCTCCCTCGAATTCTCATTATGGTCACCAGGCAGGCGGGTAATGCGTGCATGGCGAGCCTGATCTTCATCGAATCGTTTCATGGTGGTGTGAACAAAGCTAAGGTGCGCCATCATTGCTTTACGCGCCCCGTCAGCATCACCGGCAAAAATGGCGTCAATGACTGCCTGATGCTGTTCGGTCAGCTGTGAAAAAACCGGGGGTACCAGATACATCCGCTGGCGGCTATGCTTCACTGAGGATTGCAAGACATCGAAGAAACCGCGCATGGTTTGCAGCAGCACAATGTTATGTGAGGCTTCGGCAATCGCCAGATGAAAACGAACGTCCGCTTGTGAGGCGAGATCCGGGTCTTCGCTGAGTGTTGCTTCAAAGCAAAGCTGAATTTTCTCTTTTTCGCCAGGCGTGGCGCGCATTGCTGCATGCCACGCGGTGCTGGCTTCTATGGCGTAGCGGGCTTCCAGAATATCGAAACTGTAATCCGGATCATCGGCCATCAGCGTTTTCAACGGCTGGACGATGTTTTGCTCCGACCATGTGTCATGACGCCAGCGAATAAACGTCCCGCCGCCGCGTCGACTGAGCAACACACCTTCGCTCACCAGTTTCGCCAGCGCCTCGCGCAGTGAATTTCGCGACACACCGAGTTGCATTGCCAGTTGACGTTCAGCGGGCAATTTCATGCCCGCCTCCAGGTTTTTTTCATCAATCAGCGCCCGCACACGATCGGCAACCTCGTCTGACAGGCGTCTGGGTAAAACAATCATTAAGGAATCATCCACGTTAAGACATAGGCCTGAAGCGTGGTGATCACGCCCACCATACAGGTGAAGATCAGGCTGTGTTTGACAGTAAAGCGGAACAAATCAGACTCTTTGCCCACCAGTCCTACCGCCGCACAGGCGATAGCGATAGATTGCGGAGAGATCATTTTGCCGGTGACACCACCGGTGGTGTTGGCAGCAACCAGCAACAGGTCAGAAACGCCAATTTGTTGTGCGGCGGTAGCCTGCAAAGCGGCAAACAAAGCATTAGATGACGTATCCGACCCGGTCAGGAATACCCCAAGCCAGCCGAGGAACGGCGAGAAGAAGGTGAATGCATGACCGGTATGCGCCAGTGCCAGCGCCAGTGTTGATGACAGTCCGGAATAGTTCGAAATAAAGGCGAATGCCAGCACCATACCGATGGAGTAGATAGGCAGAGCCAGTTCTTTTAGTGTGTTGCCGAAGGTGCTGATAGCGTCAGATGGTTTCATCTTCAGCCAGACAATTGAGAGCAGGGCAGCAAAAAGAATGGCGGTACCGGTAGCAGAGAACCAGTCGAACTTAAACACGGCGGCGTAAGCTGTCGCTTCGCTGACCACTGGCGGCATACGGGCAACCAGTTTATCGAGGTACGGCACCGGAATATTGATCACCCACTCATACAGCGCGCCACCCGATGCGAACAGGGCTTTAAACGGCGGGATACTCCACAGTGTTACGGTAGCGGTCAGGAACAGGAACGGTGTCCAGGCACGTAATACCTGACCCGCGGTGTAACCGGTGTGGGCTAGCGTCATATCAACCTGTGACGCCCCCAAATCACCAAAACGGAATACGCGCACCGGCTGCCAGCGTTTGAGGAACAGCGTCAGGCAGAGCAGTGATACCAGCGAAGAGATAATGTCTGGCAGTTCCGGCCCAATGAAGTTAGAGCTGAGGTATTGAGCGATGGCAAACGAGCCGCCCGCAACCACGACCGCAGGCCAGGTTTCTTTGATACCGCGCCAGCCGTCCATAATCGCCATAATCCAGAACAGCACGATAATGGTCATAAACGGTAGCTGACGCCCCACCATCTGGCCAATCTCAAAGCTGTCGATGCCTGTTACCTGCCCGGCGACCAGAATCGGAATACCCATCGCACCAAATGCCACTGGCGCGGTGTTAACAATCAGGCACAGCCCGGCGGCGTACAGCGGTTTAAAGCCCAGGCCGACCAGCAATGCGGCGGTAATTGCTACCGGTGCGCCAAATCCTGCGGCCCCTTCGAGGAACGCGCCGAAACAGAAACCGACGATCAGCATTTGCAGACGCTGGTCAGGGGTTATCGAAAGAATAGACGAGCGGATGATGTCAAACTGCCCGGTTTTCACCGAGATCTTATAGACGAACACCGCTGCAATAATGATCCACGCGATGGGCCACAAACCGTAGAAGAAGCCATAAACCACCGAGGCCAGCGCGTTAGCGACCGGCATTTTATAGAACAGCAAAGCCACGGCAAGGGCGATTGCCACCGTCCACGAGGCGGCGACGTATCCTTTCAGTTTGAGCTTAATCAGCGCAAAGAAGAAAAACAGGATGGGAAGCGATGCTATCAGGCTGGAAAGCCAGATATTCCCGGCGGGATCATAGTTTTGTTGCCAGAGATTCATTGCAGGTCTCCTGCAGTCCACACACGCCGCGTAATGAGTCTGTTGCTCATCTCCGTGTCACACGTTGTGTAAAAGTGGCACTGCCAATTGTGTTGTGTAGGGATAATGACAATGAATAGTTAACTAAATGTTATGTATTGGCAACATTGATGTGAGTTTTAATTGGGGAACTGTGAACCAGAGGTCAGATAAGCGAAGAATTGGTAGGGCCAATTTGGAGTGAGAGAGATGTCTGTAAAGAAAAGGGCAATTCCCATCAGAGAATTGCCCTCAGATTGTTGATCTGGTGCGCCTTATCTTGCCGGATGCGGCGTGAACGTCTTATCCGTCCTACAGGAATGTGCTGAATCATCCCGTAGGTCTGATAAGCGTAGCGCATCACGCAATTTGGCGTTTACCCATTCATTAATGAATCATTACCACTGAATACCGGCACCGAGTGCGGCGGAGTATTCACCCTGGCTATTGGTACTACCTTGTAATTTGTAGACCCAACGACCATTGGCGCTCACCATCGACACACCTAAAGCAACAGCCGATTCGCCGTTGTAAGTACCACCACCAATAGAGGCCATGCTGGCTCCCGGCGTGTAAGCCTGCGGCAGACCGGTCATTGCCATTGCGGAAGCGATACCACCGCTCAACTTGCTTTCGGTTTTGGACAGTTTGTTATCCATCTCAACCATGCGCTGATCGGTGTATTGCTTCGTTTCCTGCACACTTTGCTTCAACTGTGCATAGTTCACTGCGTCGTTGTTGTTCACGCCAGCAGAAACGTTGCTGATGCGAGTCGTACCGCCATTGCCGCCACCGAGAGTGATGTTGCTGTAGTCGATAGAGCCATCAGCTTTGGTGTCGTAGCGAACGCCACCTGCTTCGGAAGACTTCAGTTGCGAAACGTTAACCGCATCGGTGGCATTAACACCGGCAGCAACGTTGGTGATACGGCGCTGGTTGGTAGAAGAACCCACAGAGATTGTGTTTTCTTCGTTGGCCACGGAGCCTGTACCCAGAGCGACGCTGTTGTCAGCGGCAGCAATGGATCCAGAACCAATCGCCACACTGTCTTTACCCTGGGCGTTAGCATCTACGCCATCGGTGTTGGTCTTGAAGTACTTGGTGCTACCTGTGGTCACGATATCGCCAATACCGTTCTCGATATTGGTCACGCGAGTATCCAGATTCGTCACCTGATTGTTCAGGTTAGTAATGCTCTGGGTATTCTGGGAAACCTGCGCATCCGTTACTTTCAATTGACCCACGTTGACCGCATCGGTATCCGCCGAACCAGCCGCGACGTTGGTGATCTGACGTTGACCATCTTCGCTGCCGACAGAGAATTCACCTACAGAGTTCTGCGGTGCATCCATATTGTAGGCGGTGTAGCCAGTTTGTGCGCCACGGGTAGTTTGCGAACCATTACCCATTGCAATGCTGTTTGCATGGTTTGCACGCGCGTTGCTACCGATAGCAATACCGTTAATCGCATCTGCCAGAACTAAAGTGTTCAGGCCGATACCAATACCTGCATTACCATTAACGATGGTTTTTGCGCCCATTGCCAGCGAGTCTTCACCGACTGCCAGTGAGTCTTCAGCCGTTGAGTTGGCGTGATAGTATTTGGTCGGCGTGGTGGCTACTGCACCAATCGCATTCTGCAACTGGCGAACCGTAACGGCATCATGGGCTTCAGAACCATCGGCAACATTGATGATTTGACGATATTTACCATCGTCACCGATCGACAATGCGCCAAGCAGTTCACCGTCAGTTGTGTCATAACCAATCACAACACCTTCTTCCGACACGCTGGTGTCACGAGAACCTTTAACTATTACACGGCTGGAAACGGAACTGCTACCAAGAGCGATACCTGTATCAACGTCACTGTAGCTGTCCTGACCGATGGCCACGCTGCTATCGCCTTTGGCAACAGAGTTATAACCCACAGCGGTAGAGCCAATACCTGCTGCGCTGGCATCGGTGAAGGTTAAACCGGTGTCATTGGTACGCACATAGTTAATACCTGCACCATTTTCTTCGATGTAGGTTTCACTGGTGTTACCGGCAAGCTGATTGATGACTTCGCTGTTCTGCTGGATCAGCATATTGGTGTTAAACAGCTGAGAACCGTTGATAGCATCGGTGCTACCTTCACCAATGTTACCATCAGCAACGTTTGTGATAATGCTGGCCTTGCCGTCATGACTGGCGTTGTAAGCCCCTTCGCCGTTATTGGCGGTCGCATCCCACAGCAGCGCGTTCTCATCAAGCGCATCCAGAGCTTCACCGACATTGTTGTACTCGGCATTCGCAATGGTGTAAGTCGGCGCAGTGATAGTACCGTCAGCGTTAACTTCTGCATCACCGCCCAGAGCATCTGCGATATATTTATTAGTGGTATAGAGTTGTGAGCCGTTAATCGCGTCACTGCTGGTGGCAGAGATTGCACCATTTGCGACGTTAGTAATCTTACTGGCAGTGTTATCTACCCCACGACCGGCGCTGAATGCACCAGCACCGTCATTGGCTGTTGCATCCCAGAGCAGGGCGTCATCCAGCGTGGTATCGATCGCTTCCAGTGCGTCACCAACGTTGCTGTAACTGCCGCCAGCGATGGCATAAGTCGGTGCGGTGATACTGCCATCCGCATTCACCACAGCGTTCCCGCCCAGAGCATCGGCAATGTAGTCACTAACGCCATAAAGTTGAGAACCATTAATAGCGTCGCTACTGGTGGATGAGACTGCACCGTTTGCAACATCAGTGATTACACTGGGATCATTATTAATGCCGTGTTTGGCGCTGAATTTGCCTGCGGTTGTATCCCAGAGCAGAGCATCACCGAGAGAATCACTAAATGAAGTGTTAATCGCAGCCAGAGCATCCCCGACGTTAGTGTAGTCAGTGCCGCCAATACTATAGGTTGGCCCGGTTAATACACCTGTATCGCTAATATCAGCACCACCACCCAGATAGGACGTGAATGAATCAGCCAAACCGTAAAGTTGTGAGCCATTTATGGCGTCAGTGCTGTCAGAGGAGACTATGCCAGCTTGTACGTTGATGATTTTGTTGGTGGCGTTAGTGCCGTGTGCAGCGGTGAATGCGCCTGCGGCGTCGTCCCATTTCAGGGCGTCTTCACCGAGGTTAGTCACCGTATCAGTCAGGTTAGTGATATTGGTGGTGTTAGTCGCCACGTTATCGTTAGTGGTTTTCAGCTGAGAACCGTTAACGGCGTCGGTGCTGGTGTCAGAGAGCTCGCCAGCGGTGACGTTAGTGATTTTGTTGGTGGCGTTGGTGCCGTGTGCAGCGGTGAATGCGCCTGCGGCATCGTCCCATTTCAGGGCGTCTTCACCGAGGTTAGTCACCGTATCAGTCAGGTTAGTGATATTGGTGGTGTTAGTCGC
>NZ_VNXE01000034.1:0-514 GCF_009820115.1 Escherichia sp. HH41S | reverse complement strand
CGGTGTTCACACTGCGGATATAAAAGTAATAATCATGGCCCGGTTTGATATTGATACTGGCGGCTATCCAGTACAGCCCCGCGCCAAGGTAGCGGGCTGTGGTTTCAACCTGCCTGATATCGGTAATCCGCGTTTCCGAGAACCAGAACTCAAACTGTACCGTCGGATCATAAACCGCAAGATGCGGCGTGGCAGTTATCTGAAAATAGCCCGGCGTCAGCTCAATCCGCGACGGTGCTACCGGTGCGGCAATCCTGAACGATACCGACGCCGGATCGCCCTGCTGTCCCCACGCATTTACCGCCCGGACTGTCAGCGTGTACCGTCCCAGCGCCAGTTGCGTGAAGCGGTATGTGGTTTCCGCCGTCCGGGCCGTGCTGACCAGCCGCTCACTGCCGTCATCCGCTGCCACGGTCAGGCGAAGCATAAAGCTCACCCCCTTCACCACCTTCGGCGTGTCCCAGCGCGCCAGCACCTGATATTCCCCGCTGTCTGCGGTGACTTCGGCAGTCAG
>NZ_VNXE01000097.1:0-517 GCF_009820115.1 Escherichia sp. HH41S | reverse complement strand
ACCGACAAATGGCAGCGACGCACACACTCCCTCTGGCGTCACCGGGCATGGCGCGCATCTGCCTTTACGGGGATTTACAACGATTTGGCCGCCGCATCGACCTTCGTGTGAAAACGGGGGCTGAAGCCATCCGGGCACTGGCCACACAGCTCCCGGCGTTTCGTCAGAAACTGTGCGACGGCTGGTATCAGGTACGGATTGCCGGGCGGGACGTCAGCACGTCCGGGTTAACGGCGCAGTTACATGAGACTCTGCCTGATGGCGCTGTGATTCATATTGTTCCCAGAGTCGCCGGGGCCAAGTCAGGTGGCGTATTCCAGATTGTCCTGGGGGCTGCCGCCATTGCCGGATCATTCTTTACCGCCGGGGCCACCCTTGCAGCATGGGGGGCAGCCATTGGGGCCGGTGGTATGACCGGCATCCTGTTTTCTCTCGGTGCCAGTATGGTGCTCGGTGGTGTGGCGCAGATGCTGGCACCGAAAGCCAGAACTCCCCGTACACAGACAACGGATAACGG
>NZ_VNXE01000011.1:0-524 GCF_009820115.1 Escherichia sp. HH41S | reverse complement strand
TCTGGTGTCAGGGAAAATGCCGGCGGATTTCCACCGCTGGTAATGGTGGGAGCCGTCAGGCGTTTCAGGAACACGTCATTCATGAATATCTGGTTGCCCTGCGCCACAAACATCGGCGTTTCATTCCCGTTTGCCGGGTCAATAAACGCGATACGGTTAGCGGCAACCAGAAACTGGCTCAGCTTGCCTTCCTCCGTGTCCTCCATGCTGAGGCCAATACCCGCGACATAATGTTTGCCGTCTTTGGTCTGCTCAATTTTGACGCCCCACATCGCATTCCATTTATCGTTAGCGTCCTTCCACTCTTTCGAAAACTCATCCAGTCTGCTGGCGTTATCCTCCGTCAGATCAACTTTTTCCAGCAGCTCTTTACCGAGATGGGATTCGGTTATCTTGCCTTTGAAAAAATCCAGGTAACCTTCCGCATCATCGCTCGCCCGACCGACGGCCTCCACGAATGCCGATTTGCCAACGGTGTTCACACTGCGGATATAAAAGTAATAATCATGGCCCGGTTTGATATT
>NZ_VNXE01000063.1:0-527 GCF_009820115.1 Escherichia sp. HH41S | reverse complement strand
GGTCAGGCCGTTGGCACCAACACCATTGGCTCTTCCGAGGCCTGTATGCTCGGCGGGATGGCGATGAAATGGCGTTGGCGCAAGCGTATGGAAGCCGCAGGCAAGCCAACGGATAAACCTAATCTGGTGTGCGGCCCGGTACAAATCTGCTGGCATAAATTCGCCCGTTACTGGGATGTGGAGCTGCGTGAAATCCCTATGCGCCCCGGTCAGTTGTTTATGGATCCGAAACGCATGATTGAAGCCTGCGACGAAAACACCATCGGCGTGGTGCCGACTTTCGGCGTGACCTACACCGGTAACTATGAATTCCCGCAACCGCTGCACGATGCACTGGATAAATTCCAGGCCGACACCGGTATCGACATCGACATGCACATCGACGCCGCCAGCGGTGGCTTCCTGGCACCGTTCGTCGCCCCGGATATCGTCTGGGACTTCCGCCTGCCTCGTGTGAAATCGATCAGTGCTTCAGGCCACAAATTCGGTCTGGCTCCGCTGGGCTGCGGCTGGGTTATCTGGCGTGA
>NZ_VNXE01000112.1:0-550 GCF_009820115.1 Escherichia sp. HH41S | reverse complement strand
GGGGGCTTGCCGGTGCGATCACCCTGCCGATGGTGGGGGCCACCTCGCTGGCGGTGGCGACCGGTGCGCTGGCGTATGCCTGGTATCAGGGCAACTCAACCCTGTCCGATTTCAACAAAACGCTGGTCCTTTCCGGCAATCAGGCCGGGCTGACGGCAGATCGTATGCTGGTCCTGTCCAGAGCCGGGCAGGCGGCAGGGCTGACGTTTAACCAGACCAGCGAGTCACTCAGCGCACTGGTTAAGGCGGGGGTAAGCGGTGAGGCTCAGATTGCGTCCATCAGCCAGAGTGTGGCGCGTTTCTCCTCTGCATCCGGCGTGGAGGTGGACAAGGTCGCTGAAGCCTTCGGGAAGCTGACCACTGACCCGACGTCGGGGCTGACAGCGATGGCGCGCCAGTTCCATAACGTGACGGCGGAGCAGATTGCGTATGTTGCTCAGTTGCAGCGTTCCGGCGAAGAAGCCGGGGCATTGCAGGCGGCGAACGAGGCCGCGACGAAAGGGTTTGATGACCAGACCCGCCGCCTGAAAGAGAACATGGGCACGCTGGA